>JALOMU010000263.1 GCA_025455285.1 Flavihumibacter sp. | reverse complement strand
GTGAATGGTATCATCCGGAGTGAAAGTGATTTATTGGATGACCGCACCACCAAATATTTCAAAGATGTTTATGATCATATCATGCAGGCCAATGACCTCTGCGAAAACTACCGGGATGTGATGGTAAACATGCAGGATCTCTACATCAACAATGTTAACCTGAAAATGAATGAAGTGATGAAAGTAATGGCGATTGTGACCTGTTTACTCGCACCTGCAACAGTAATCGGAGGTATATTCGGTATGAACTTCGACCGCATCCCCTATCTGCATCATGAAAATGGTTTTTACATCGCGGTAGTATTGATGCTAATCGTACCAATTTATATGTTATGGCTTTTCCGAAAACGCGGCTGGTTCTGACATCTCACGTCTCACGTCTCACGTCTGACATCTCACTTACAAATAGTTGCCAGTCCTGCAACATCTGCCCCTTCAACACCCTTGGAAATTTATGTTGTCCGCCAACCTTTCCTTTAGATCTCATGAAATCAAGGAAACGATCTTCCGGTAACACATCCAGCAATACTTCTTTAAGGGCACTTTTTCTTTCCACCGCATAATCGTCGTTGAGTTCCTTTAGATACTGATCAATTTTGACCCGCAGCTGTTCAGCATCTACATGGTCATCAGAGGCCACATACCAGTGATGTGCAAAAAATGTTCCGTGCGGAACACCTGCCACCGTAAACTCCGGTATGGAAACATTCAGATCCTCTGCCGCCATTTTTAATGCCCGGTTCATATTATCAACGCTCAAATGCTCTCCAACCAGGCTGAGAAAATGTTTGGTGCGCCCGGTAATTACAATTTCACAACGATCCACATCTGTAAACCGGATGGTATCTCCAATCAGGTAGCGCCAGGCCCCTGCCGCAGTACTAAGCAGGATGGCATAATCCTTTCCGGCTTCCACTTCATGGATCATGTAGGCTTTGTGATTCGGCAGCAGGTTACCTTCCGAATCGAAGTTGTCATCATCAAATGGTACAAACTCAAAAAAGATATGATCATTGATACTGAGCTTCATTCCCTTTGCCAACTGCCGGTCCTGGTATGCTATAAATCCTTCTGATGCCAGGTAGGTTTCGATATAGGTAAGGGGTTTTGCCAGCAGCTTTTCGAATCCCTTTTTATAGGGTTCAAAAGACACCCCGCCATGCACAAAAAAGGAGAGGTTGGGCCAGATATCATGAATCGTTTTCAGCTTATACCGTTCAACTATTTTTTCCATGCACATCTGAATCCAGGCCGGTACTCCCACAACAAAACTGATATCCCAGTTTGGGGCATTTTCAACAATCTCTTCAATCTTATCGTTCCAGTCGGTCATCTTGGCAATCTTCTTACCTGGTTTATAAAACGGAGTAAACCAAAAGGGAAGTTTTTTGGCGGTGATGCCACTCAGATCACCTGCATAATAACCCTGGGCTTTCTGCAACTGGGTACTACCCCCCAGCATGAGCCAGCCTTTCCGCAGGTTACCAAAGGGAATATTGTTATAATGTCTTAACGAAAACAGCTGTTTGATCATTATGATCCGGTTCCCGGCAAGCAGATCTTCTGTTATCGGTATGTATTTACTGGCCGATTCAGATGTGCCAGATGAGAGCGCATAATATTTGATCTTGCCTGGCCAGCAGATATCCTGTTTTCCTTCCAGAGTTTTATGCCACCATTCTTTATAGATGGAGTTATAATCGTGACTCGGTACAATCTGCTGGAATTTCTTACCCGGGTGTTTGCTGAGCAGGATCTCATCAAACCGGTAATGCTGGCCGAATTCCGTAAAACGGGCCTTTTTCAACAGTTTCTTCAGCACTTTAAGCTGCTGCCTGCGCGGAGAACTTTCCGGCAGGCGGAGCGCCTTGGCAATCGTTTTAGGTAAGGTAATTTCAATAAGGGCCATTCGGGTGTGTCTGCAATTAGGATGAAGAACAAAAGTAGTTATTCCCGTATAATTTCGCCCTTTTCATCCGGATCATCACTTCCTATCCAAACATTGCTGTTTTTCCACTTGAATCGAATGGGTGTGCGGGGAGGTTGCTGCCTCAATGAAGTGAAAAGTTCCTCCAGACTGATACTATCCCCCAGCACAAAAAGACAGGGCTGATCCGGGTTATAATCTGAAAGTTCCCGGCATATCTTATAGGCTGCCCGGGATAGAATTTCCTTTTCAGGGCGAATGGACTTTTTGCTTCTGATTTTGTCGCGGAGGGTTCGGGCTTTGATTGCTGCTTCTGCAAGGGACCGGCTCAGGAAAGACACCCGGTTCCCATATTTCTGGCGGAAGAGCAACATTGCTTCATAAAAATGCCGGGCATTGGCTGCGGTTCTGAGTGTGCTTTCTCCCTTAAAATGAATGATACCCGGTTCCGGCAGGTAATAAGTACGATAACCAGCACTGGCGATGGAGTAACTCAGGTCAATATCCTCCGCATACATGAAATAGCGTTCATCAAACCCTCCTACCCGTAAATAGAGTTCCCTGGGGATAAACATAAAGGCTCCTGCCAATACCTCCACTTCCTGCATATAATCTGCCGAAAGATGGCCAAGGTAATAATTGGAAATCACCCGATGCCTTGGAAACAGGTGAATGAGTCCGCTCAATTTAAAAAAGGCAGTTGCCAAATTGGGAAACCCTCTTTTCGACTCAGGCAGAAATCGAAAACGGCCATCAAACATGCGCATACCCAGGGCACCTGCATCCGGATGGGCGGCAAAAAAATCAAGGGCGGTAATCAGGCAGTTTTCTGGTACCAGGGTATCCGGATTGAGGATCAGAACATATTTGCCCCTGGCTCCAGCCACCCCGAGGTTATTCGCTTTTGAAAAACCAAGGTTGGTATCATTCCAGATAAACTGAACGTCAGGAAACCGCGGAGGAAGGTACTGGCGGCTCTCATCCGTTGAAGCATTATCTACCACGATGATCTCAGCTTCCAGGTTGGCCATCGCCAATTGCACTGTACGGAGACAAAGCTCCAGGAAGTAACAAACATTGTAGTTGACGATGACCACTGATACCTGCATCCCACGAATTTATTGGTAATTTTTTTATCGGCTCAGAGGCTTAGCTTTGTCCGATGTTATTGGAAACCCTTATCAAGGCCACCCGGGCCGGAGCTGCGGAACTCGAACGTTTTTTCAATCAGAAAGACCTGGCCATTTCCAACAAGGAAGGCGTAAACAACCTCGTAACGGAAGCGGATCACGCAGCTGAAAAAGCCATCATCGCGGTGATTCAGGCACAATACCCGGATCATTTCATTTTGAGTGAAGAGTCGGGCGAAATGGCAAGTCCATCGCCTTATAAATGGATTATTGACCCCATTGACGGTACCATCAATTTTGCGAATGGAATTCCCATTTGTTGTGTGAGTGTAGGACTGGAAGTGGATGGCATCATGACCATGGGCGCGGTTTATAATCCCATCCTGAATGAGTTTTTTCTGGCTGAAAAAGGCAAGGGTGCTACACTCAATGGCAAACCCATCCATGTTTCAGATAAAAACGATGTGGCAAGCAGTTGCATGGTAACTGGTTTCCCCTATACCTTCCTGGATATGCCAAATGGTCCGCTGGAATGTTTCGAACGTTTTATACGGAGAGGCGTACCTGTTAGGCGATTGGGCTCTGCTGCGATTGATCTCTGCTGGGTGGCAGCCGGCCGGTTTGATGGTTTCTTTGAACATAAGCTGAATGCCTGGGACAGTGCCGCGGGCTTTTTAATGGTAGAAGAAGCAGGGGGTAAAGTGACGGATTTTGCAGGGACCTATTACTCTCCCTACCAGCCCTTTATTGTGGCATCCAATGGGAAACTGCATGGCGACATAAACTAATCACAAATGGAAACAAGAACAGAAATCTCCAGTCTGGGTGAATTCGGCCTGATCGATCACCTGACAAAAAATATAGAATTTACAAATGCCTCCTCAATTTTGGGTGTGGGGGACGATGCCGCAGTCATTGATCATTTTGGTAAACAAACCGTGATCACAACCGATATGCTGGTAGAAGGTGTACATTTTGATCTCATGTACACTCCACTTAAACACCTGGGTTATAAATCGGTAGTGGTGAACCTCAGTGATATTTATGCTATGAACGCTACCCCTACCCAAATTACCCTGAGCATTGCCGTGAGTAACCGATTCAGTGTGGAAGCGCTGGAGGTGTTTTATGAAGGAGTATATGCAGCCTGTGAACGCTACCAGGTGGATCTGATCGGAGGCGATACTTCAACATCACGCAGTGGCTTCGTCATCAGTGTTACTGCTCTCGGGGAAGTTAACCCGGATCAGTTTGTACAGCGTTCAACTGCTCAGAAAGGTGACCTGGTTTGTGTGAGTGGTGATTTAGGCGGCGCCTTTTTAGGGTTAACCTTATTAGAACGCGAACGCCAGATTTACCTGGAGAATCCCAAGATTCAGCCTGATCTCGAAAATGAACAATACATTGTAGGTCGTTTGCTGAAACCGGAAGCCAGAAAAGATATCATAGCATTTCTTTCAGAGAATGAAATCCGTCCAACTGCCATGATGGATATAAGTGATGGGCTCAGTTCCGAAATACTGCATATCTGTAAGCAGAGTTCACTTGGCTGTGTATTGTATGAAGAAAAAATCCCTATTCACGAAGACAGCCGCATGGCCGCCTTTAAATTCGGGCTGGATCCAACAGCCTGTGCATTAAGTGGAGGAGAAGATTATGAACTGCTGTTTACCATCCCGCAATCCGAATACGATAAACTGGTATTAAATGAGCAGATTAGTGTAGTTGGATATATGACCGATGCAGCAGAAGGATCGCATATCCTGACAAAAGGCGGAAACAAATTCCGCATCACGGCACAGGGCTGGAATGCGTTTAAAGATCAATAAACGGAATCAGTACCGGTTTGCATGCGTAGCTTTTTCATTAGAAAGATTCTATTGTTCGGGTGCTTTGTGGCCCTGCTGCAGAGTTGTGCTGTATCAGGTACGAAATGGTCTCCGTCAGAAGTCTATGCGCCAGAGCAATTAAAAAAGGATTACAAGCTATTCAGGTCTGTTCTGGAGGAATCTCATCCCAGTTTGTATTGGTACACCCCAAAAGACAGTATGGATTTTTATTTCGACTGGGGGTATCGGCAGTTGACAGATTCCATGACTGAGCCTCAGTTCAGAGCGATTTTAAGTTATGTAATCGCAAAAGTCAAATGCGGTCATACCAGTACCCGGTATTCCAGGAAGTTTCTCCGGTTTTTAGACACCGCCAGGTTACCTCAATTTCCGATTACGATTAAGGCAATTGATAATGATACCATTGTCATCAATAACAATTTGCAAAAAGGCAACCTGCTGGTAAAAAGAGGTACCATTCTAACCAGTTTAAATAAGGTGCCTATTAAGAAAATAGTAGATAGTCTGGCCCGGCATATTCCAGCTGATGGAAATAATGAACAGTACCTGATGCAGACACTCAGCAATCGCGGTGCCTTCGGGGGTTGGTTACGATTGGTGGCAGGGTATTCCAATACGTATGAACTTGGCTACCTGGATAGTACCGGCAAAGAGGAATTAATGTCCTTTCGTTTAATAGAACCTCCAAAAAAAGATTCTGTCAAAAAGCAGATAGTACCGGAAGTTGTGAAACCCTGGAAACGCAGGGAGCAAAGAGCCAGGTCATTGGATCGTGCGCGTTCACGTTTAACAATGGTTATCAGTTGCGATCCTTTTTATCAGCTGCCTTTAGCACGCTCAAAAAAGAAAAGATCCAGCATTTGGTAATTGATATCCGCAGCAATGGCGGGGGAAATGTGGCACACTCCACTTTCCTGACCAGAAAGATTGTCAGCGAGCCATTCAAAATTGCAGATTCTCTCTATGCAGTAACAAGAAAAAGCAGCTTTAAAAATATGGTTCGTTACAATGGATTAATAGGCGGACTCATGCATTTTATCACCCGAAAAAAATCGGATGGTCATTATCATTTTGGGTATTTCGAACGGAAAACATTCAAGCCTTCAAAAAGAAAACATTATAACGGTAATGTATATGTACTAACCGGACCTAACTCCTTTTCTGCAGCAGCCTTGTTTGCAGCCAAAGTAAAAGGACAAAAAAATGTCACCCTTATAGGAGAAGAAACCGGTGGTGCTGCTTATGGTAACTCTGCCTGGCTGATTCCTGATGTTCGGTTACCTGAAACCGGTATTCGTTTTCGGCTGCCGAAATTCAGATTGGTGATTGATTCAACTGCTATTAAGGATGGGCGGGGTGTACTTCCGGATATAGAAATAAAATCAACCCGCCAATCGCTTATCGAAAACCGTGACCTGAAAGTAGAGGCTGTAAGGACTTTGATTACAAATTCTCAGTAAAACATTATGATATTTTGATCATATAGAGTACATTAGACGGCATCCGCCACAGAAATAATGAAGAACTGGATCTTTTTTCTTTTATTAACCTTATTCTATCCAACTCTTAGCAAGGCTCAATCTACAGATTGTCCTGTTATAGCTGATTTTGAAATTCAGGTAGACTCCATCACAGATTATATGGGAGGTGTATCTGTTCATCGGGTGGTAAACACCAGTAAAAACTTTACATCCTTCAAAACAAGCACTTCACAGTACCCGGATATATTCTATGATAACTTTCAGCCTATTGGAATTCTTAAAGCTGGATATCATTATTTTACGATGATTGCAACCAATGGAGTATGCAGTGACACCATAACAAAAATGATATTCAAGCCAGGCAGAATTCCTATCGGGAAGCCTAATATGGGCGCCTGGGTGGGAAATAATTACGGTTATCATTTACCCAGATCCATATCCAATACGGCAGAAAAAGGATACCTGCTTGCATCACGCAATAAAGTGGCTTTTGAACAATCCTTGCTGGTAAATATTACCAAAGAGGGCTGTGTGAATTGGGGCTATAAAACGGATCATGCTTTTGAAATTAATTACGTGAACAGCACTGGAAACGGTATCAATGTGGGGGCCTATACGAGAGTTTGGGGATTTGGGGAGAGTGGCCTTTTTAAAGTACTTGATAATGGAACTAAAGTCTGGACAAAAAAGATAAGTCAGGATGGTCAGTTTTTATATCCGTTGAAAACAACCATCCTGGGGGATAATTCTTTTATTCATCTCTCAAGAAATGACGTCACCAAAGGAACAGTAATTACAAGATTCAGTACTAACGGAGATGTAATGTGGAACAAAAACCTCCGGTTTACAGATTTACCCAATCTTGGCAGCGCTTTTTTTTATGATCCCGCTGTAGTTGGCAATTCTATTTTTATTCCCGTCTTCCTCGTTGGCTTCGATTCAGAATCGCCTACTCCAAGAGGGATTTCAGTATTGGTACGAATTAATATTTCCACTGGGGCAATAGATTGGATTAAGCGATTTGGTAATGAAACGGA
>JALOMU010000262.1 GCA_025455285.1 Flavihumibacter sp. | reverse complement strand
TACCGTGCTGCAGGCAAAAGACTCTTCCGCAGTGAAGCTGCAATCAACTGACAAGTCCGGGAATTTTGAATTCCTGGACCTGTCCTTTGGCCGTTACCTGTTGCTTTATTCAGCAGTTGGTCATGAAAAAGCATATTCAGCCGAATTTGAATTAAGTGCTGCTACTGCTGTTATTCAGCTGCCATCCGTGCAACTCAACCCTGCTTCCAGTGAAATGCAAGGTGTAACGGTTGTTCACCGCAAACCATTCATTGAGCAGAAATTAGACAAAACAATTGTGAATGTGGATGCTGCTGTAACCAACGTTGGCGCAACCGCACTGGAAGTACTCGAAAAATCACCAGGTGTTATGGTAGATAAGGACGGAAATATCAGTTTGAAGGGAAAACAAAGCGTGATGGTAATGATGGATGGCCGTCCAACTTATCTTACCGGTGAACAACTGGCTAATCTATTGAAATCCATGCCGGCCAGTTCTATCGATCAGATTGAACTCGTAACCAATCCATCTGCCAAATATGATGCAGCCGGTAATTCCGGAATAATCAACATTAAAACCAAAAAGAACAAGCAGAAAGGTTTTAATGGCACTTTAACCCTTAATTATGGACAGGGAGCTTATTGGAAAACGAATAACAGTCTGAACCTTAACTACCGCACCGGCAAGTTCAACTTTTTTGCCAATGGAGGATACAGCATCTGGAACAGTTTCCAGGAATTGAACATCAACCGGAAATTTTCTGATGCCAGTTCCAAAGAACTTACCGCCATTTTCGAGCAAACTTCCTTCATGAAGAATGAGAACAAGAACTATAACATGAAAATTGGCGCGGATTATTTCCTCAGTAAGAAAACAACACTGGGTATCGTGCTCAATGGAAACTTTAGTCCGGAGAAACAAACTGGACTTAATACCAGTTATATGATGAACGCCGCAGCACAGAATGACTCCATCATAACTGCAACCAGTTCCAACAGGGATCTCTGGAAAAATAAAAGCATCAACGTGAATATGCGTCACCAGTTTGACTCAACCGGCAGAGAATTGACGGCTGACCTGGACTATGTTACCTACGGATCCAATAGCGAACAGTTATTTGTAAATACCATATTTGACCCTAACTGGTCTCCTAAAACAGTTGAAAACCTGAGAGGCCGACTGCCGATTGATATTGATATTTATTCCGCCAAAATCGACTATTCCCAGCCATTGAAAAAAGGCGCAAAAATGGAAGCCGGATTGAAAACCAGTTATGTAAATACCAATAACGTTGCTGGCTATACGAACCTGATGGATGGGTACCGGATTATGACAAATCAAATAATTTCGACTACAAGGAAAATATTATTGCAGGTTATCTGAACTACAATCGCCAGATCAAAAAATTTGGGATCCAGGCTGGCCTTCGGTACGAACATACCAGTTATGAAGGTTACCAGTTTGGGAACCCTCAAAGAGCAGACTCCAGCTTTAAGCGCAACTACGGCAGCTTATTCCCTACACTGTTTGTTAGTTATGCAGCCAATGACAAAAACCAACTGGCAATGTCTTATGGCAGGAGAATTGATCGTCCCGCTTACCAGGACCTGAATCCCTTCCTGTTCTTTCTGGATAAATACACTTATGGTCGTGGTAACCCTTATCTACAACCGCAGTTCACGCATAACATAGAATTTACGCATACGTATAACAGTTTTCTGACAACCACCCTGAACTACAGTTATACTAAAGATTTCTTCAGTGAAACCTTTTCCCAGGGAAACCCACAGTTCAATGAACCTGAATATGCAACCATCGTTCGCCAGGGAAATATTGGTTCCCGTCAGAATGCTGGGATTTCAGTGAGCGCGCAGATTCCGGTTCAAAAATGGTGGACAGCAATTGTATACACCAACTTTAATTACAATCAATTCAAAGGGGAACTCAATAATGAAACCATTGATGTATCAGCAGGTACTTTCATGGCTAATATCAACAACCAGTTCAAGATTAAGAAAGGCTGGAGTGCGGAACTCAGTGGCTGGTACAGAAGCAAAGGGGTAGAGGGACAAATCCTGATTGATCCCCTTGGCGCTGCAGCTGCAGGTATTTCCAAACAGGTATTCAAATCAAAAGGAACGCTGAAATTGAATGTAAGAGATATGTTCTATACGCAGAAAGTAAAAGGAACCATCAATTTCCAAACAACCAATGCGAGCTTTATGAACCTTCGCGATACCCGTGTAGTAAACCTGTCGTTTGTTTATCGTTTTGGAAAACCAATCAAAGGAACACAACCCCGTCGTAAAATTGGTGGAGCAAATGATGAACAAAACCGTGTAAAAATGGGAGGCAGCAATTAACCGAATTCATCCATTACCATTAAACCTTTCTTCCTTTTCACGTTTCACTTCTCAGGTCTCACTTTGTTAAACGTTCCGCATCAGCGGAGCGTTTAACAAAACCTTACTTACAAGATAAGTTTATTACGTACTCTTTCGTACTTGATTTAAACCGTTCGCCCCAATTCACTTTTTTGCACTACACAGAAATATCAATTTCGATTTCGGAACCGCATTTAACCTTTCACATGAAAAAATTTATACAAACACTCATTATTTTCCTTGCGACCATTACAACACTAATGGCCCAGCAGGGCGCTACATTGAAAGGCAATGTGATGGATCCAAGCGGACAGCCTGTTGAAGCAGCTACCATTACCTTACTGGAAAGCAATACCAAAAAACTGATAAAAATCGGTACGACAGATAAAACAGGGAACTTTGAAATTATTCAATTACCGGCAGCAGCCATATTGGTACAGGTATCAGCTGTAGGGTTTGAATCCTTTACCAGCAATGAAGTTAAATTAGGCGATAATGCTATTGTAGAGCTGTCGGTTGTTCAGCTGAAAGCGGCCGAAAAAAACCTGCAGGGTGTAACAGTAACCGCCCGCAAGCCAATGGTGGAAGTAAAAGCCGATAAAACCGTAGTGAATGTGGATGCTTTTATTTCCAATGCAGGAGGAACGGCCCTGGATGTGTTGGAAAAAGCACCAGGAGTTTCTGTAGACCGGGATGGAAATATCAGTCTCAAAGGCAAGCAGGGAGTAATTGTTTTGGTAGACGGAAAACAAACTTATTTAGGAGGACAGGACCTTGCCAACCTGCTACGTAACACTCCTTCCAATCAATTGGAAACTGTGGAGATCATGACCCAGCCTTCTGCCAAATACGATGCTTCCGGCAACAGCGGAATTATTAATATCAGAACAAAAAAAGGTCGTCAGAATGGATTTAATGGATCGATTAATCTAGGTGTTGTGCAGGGTGTATATCCAAAATCGCCGAATAGCATCAATATCAATTACAAAAAAGATAAGCTCACTATCTTCAGCACGGCAAGTTATTCCTATTGGGCAGGTTTTAACGATCTCGACCTGGTTCGCAAATTTTCTCCCAAAGCAAATGAAACCATTGGTTCAGTGTTTGATCAGACTTCCAAAGGAAAATTTCATAGCCACAACCTGAGCCTCCGTACCGGAATGGAGTATTCCATAAACAAAAAGACGACCATCGGCTTTCAGGTGAATGGAACCTATAATCCCCGTGAGTTCGAAGCAAACAGTGTGGCGTTGATTTACAATGGAGGATATGATCCCGAATCATCCAATGTGGCCTCCAGTCTGAATAAGGATACCTGGAAAAATTTCGGATCCAATTTTAATTTCCGCAAACGACTTGATACAACAGGCCGGGAACTTACAGCAGATCTTGACTTTATCTGGTATGGCACCAATGCTTTACAGACTTCTGATAACTTTACTTATTTACTCCCACAGAATGCAGTATCAGATTCCTTTTTATTAAGAGGAGATCTGCCTTCAGATATCCGGATCTATAGTTTCAAAACGGATTATGTGCATCCACTCAATAAAACCTCTAAACTGGAAGCAGGAATTAAATCAAGTTATGTAACAACAGATAATGATGCTGCTTTCAGAATATGGGATAATCAGGGCAAGGATTGGGTAGCGGACCTTTCCAGGTCCAACCAGTTCATCTATGAAGAGAATATTAATGCAGCCTATCTTAATTATAATAAGGAGTTTAAAAAATGGGCACTGCAAACCGGCCTGCGCCTCGAACACACATATGCAAAAGGAAAACAAATCGTGAACAATGATCGGTTCATTCGAAATTACGTACAACTCTTTCCTACCATCTTTGCCAGTTATAAACTGAATGAAAAAAATACCCTCACCGCGAACTACGGAAGAAGGATTGAGCGCCCTAATTACCAGGACATGAATCCTTTCCAGTTTTTCCTTGATCAGTATACATTCCGGATGGGTAACCCCAACCTGCAACCACAATTCACCCATAATGTGGAACTTTCTCACAACTATAAGGGAATCATCAATACAACGGTAAACTATACCCGAACTACAGATGTGATCAACGATATCCTTAAGCAAAATGATACTACCAAAGTCACTTTCCAGACCAAAGAGAATATTGCCACCCGGAGAAATATTGGTATCGCAATTAGTTATAATCAACCCCTTACCAAATGGTGGACAGTTTCTCTGTATGGTAACCTGTTTAACAACTATTTCGAGGGATTTGTAAATAATACACCCCTGGATGCATCCATTACGTCTTTTATGGGGAATGTGAACAACCAGTTCAAATTCGCCAAAACCTGGGGTGCAGAACTGAGTGGATTTTATCGCACCAAAATGCAGGATGGCGGCCTTATCATTGCCAGGCCAATGGGTATGTTTTCATTGGGCTTGTCCAAGCAGGTACTTAAATCAAAGGGTACGCTCAAACTTTCAGTTACGGATCCTTTATTTCTTATGCGTTTCAGCGGTTATACCCAATTTGGAAATATCGATACCCGGATAAACGCCCGTTGGGATAACAGAAGGGTAGCATTAAACTTCAGTTACCGGTTTGGAAAAGCGAATGGAGGTCCGCAAAGAAGACGTACAGGCAGTGCAACGGATGAACAAAATCGTGTTGGAAACAACAGTCAGCAATAGTTTTTTCTCTATGAGTGTTAGTTTAAGGTTCAAACGTCCTGTTTCTACAGGACGTTTTTTTACATTTGTACCCCTCGGGTACCCGACGGGTAGTTTAAAATAGTAAGCCATGGCATCATTTGACATTGTTAGTAAGGTAGATATCCAGACCCTGGATAATGCTGTAAATACGGTAAAAAAGGAAATAACCAACCGGTTTGACTTTAAAGGCTCCCCGGTTGAAATTGATCTTAATAAAAA
>JALOMU010000261.1 GCA_025455285.1 Flavihumibacter sp. | reverse complement strand
TTTGAATGATTTAATGATACTCAGCTCGCGGATAAGCTGCTTTTCATCCTGCGAAAGCTCCATAAAACGTTCTATAAAATCAAAAAGCACCTGTTCCATAGGATAAAGGTATTATAGTTTTTTAATCCGGATTTTTTCAATCCGGAGATTATCCATTTCCAGAATTTCGAAACCCAAACCATTCCAGTTTAATTTTTCACCTACTGCGGGAATATGATCCAGCTCCTGAAGCAGGAAACCGCCCAGTGTATTGAAATCTTTTTCCTGTTCTGGTTCTTCAATCGAAAAATAATGCAGAAATTCAAAATAAGAATATTGTCCGTCTGCAATCCATTGATCCGCACCTGTTTCAACAATTGCGTATTCTGCCTGGTTGTATTCTGTCACATCGCCTACCAGGGCATCCAGGATATCATCCATTGTAATAAGGCCTTCCAATGCGCCGTATTCATCTATTACTAATCCAATATGCATCTTTTCTTTCCGGAATTTCTCCAGTACCCTATACGCCGGTGTGGAACCGTGCAGATACAATGGCTGGCGAATAAACTGATCCATCTCAAAAGCCTGTATGCCGCAGGTTACAGGAAACAAATCCTTTACTGAAATAACCCCTTTAATTTTATCAAGAGATCCCTGGATAACAGGATACACCGAATGAGGCTCTTCTGAAATCTTTCTGGCTATTTCTGTAAGTTCATCGTTATAATCCATAAATACCATATCACTTCGATGTGTCATTAATTCATTTACTTTTCGATCACCAAGCGCAAACACTCTTTCTACAATATCCTGCTCAATCTCCTGTATCTCTCCACTGTCTGTACTATCTTGTATGATGGCTTTAATTTCTTCTTCACTTACAATTCCTTCTTCTTTATTCTTCAATCCAAATAATCCCAGGAAAAAATTATTAGTAATTGTCAGCAGCCAGATGAAGGGTTTTGTTACTACCGATAACAGGTTCATAGGTCGTGCTACCATTTTTGCAATACTTTCCGGGAACATCAGGCCAATTCTTTTGGGAATCAGCTCTCCAAATACAATAGAGAAAAAAGTCAATACGATCAGCACTACTGCCACAGAAACCGTATCAGCATATGGCTGCAGCAAGTTAATACTCCCAACAAAAGCCCTTACATCTTCGGTTATTTTTTCCCCACTGTAAATACCTGTGAGGATACCAATCAGGGTAATACCAATTTGAACCGTAGATAAAAATGTATTGGGATTTTCAGAAAGCTTGAGTGCAGCTTTTGCATTCTTACTTCCGCGTTTCGCTTCTCCCTCCAGTTTAAACTTACGGGAAGATATAAGCGCTACTTCACTCATGGAAAAGATTCCATTCAGAAAAATAAGGCAAAGAATGATGACAATTTCCATGTTGTTGTATTATTGATTATTCCACCCGCCACCAAGTGACCGGTACAAAGATACCCTTCCCAATAACAGGCGTTTATTAATTTCAATCAAGCTCATTTCGGCTTCCAATGCTGCCTGTCGCGCAATGAGAACATCCAGGTAGGTAACTTTTCCGCGGTTAAATAGATCCAGTGAAATAGCAATCGCATCCCGAAGAAATTGAACTTCCTCTCTTTTAATGGTTGTTAATTCAAGCAAGTTCTCCAATCGTTTCTGCTCAGTTGCCACTTCCATATAAGCCTGCAAAACAGTTTTCTGGTAGCTATACAATGATTCAAGTTGAGCAGCACCCGCCTGATTAAATGTTGCTTTTATGGCTGCCCGATTGAGCAAGGGTGCGGTTATTCCTCCAAATAATCCATATGCGATCGACTCCGGACTGCGAAAGAGATAACCCGGATTAAATGCCTGATAGCCTCCATATCCGGTAAGGGTTAAGGCAGGATAGAAAGCTGCCCGGGCCGAATTAAGATCAGCTTTGGCCGCAATCAGTTCCCATTCAGCCTGCCGGATATCGGGACGATTCCTCAACAGTTCACCAGGCGAGCCAATGGTTAGTCGATTTGCTTCAATAGCTTGTAGTTGCAGACTTGTATCCGGATAAACGACTGGTACATATTGACCGGTAAGCAGCAGCATCCGGTTCTGTTCTTCTACCTGTGCCTGTTTTATTTCTACTACAGCCGATTCCATATTTTTAGTAAGCGCGGCAAACTGTTTGATGGCCAATTCATTGAGCCGGCCTGCCTGTTTCTGCACTTCCATCATTTTCATCGCTTCCTGCTGAAAAGCAATTGTCTGCTGCAGAAGGCGGGTGGTTTGTTGCAGGGCAAGCAGTTCATAGTATCCAGTTGCCAGAGAAGCAACCAACTCAGTTTTTAGTAATTGCCGGGCCTCCTGGCTAGCCAGTACCCTTGAAAAAGCCGCTTTTTTCTGATTCTTTAATTTACCCCAGATATCTACCTCCCAGGATGCCTGAATGGCGGGAAAATAATCCGGTAAATTGATTGGAACAATTTTCCCCGGGGAAATATCAGTTGTGATATTACCTGCTCCATCCATCGTGTACAAACCAAATCTACGGAGACTTGATGCCAGGTTTAGATTTACTTCCGGCCGTAGAAAACTGCGTGCATACAAATGATTGGACTTAGCCATTTCAATTCGCTGGTAGGCGATTTTCATATCCAGGTTCTGTGCTAGTCCTGTTTCTACAAGGCGATGTAAAGCTGTATCTGCAAAAAAATCAGACCATTGAATGCTTGCTGCCGATCCTGAATCAGCCAGCGTTGTAGAGCTATCCAAATGAAAACTGGCCGGCAATTCAGGAGATGCCGGTAATACTGGCTTTGCTGGAATACAGGATTGTATCCAGGCACCAATAAAAAGCATAAACAG
The DNA here is from genome assembly GCA_025455285.1 of Flavihumibacter sp. GTDB lineage: Bacteria > Bacteroidota > Bacteroidia > Chitinophagales > Chitinophagaceae > Flavihumibacter. The sequence goes on along the minus strand of JALOMU010000261.1, from coordinate 4,496 downwards.
GTAACGATTCATAATTACATAATTTCTGTGAATGGTTTTTCATCCTTGCGCGGAGTCATTTTGAAACCTTTAGAGATGCTGGCAAATACAACATATAGCCCAGGAACCAGCACCACTCCAAATAGGGTTCCGATCAGCATGCCACCCGCTGCTGCAGTACCAATGGTTCGGTTACCCACAGCACCGGCACCAGTCGCAAATAACAAGGGTACCAATCCTGCAACAAAGGCAAAAGAAGTCATCAGGATAGGTCGCAAACGAACCTTTGCTCCCTCGAGTGCAGCTTTAATGGCAGGTACACCATTCCTTTCTTTGATGGAAGCAAATTCAACAATCAGGATGGCATTCTTGCCCAATAAACCAATTAACATGATCATTGCCAGCTGCGCATAGATATTGTTTTCAAGTCCTAGTACCCCAAGAAACAGGAATGCACCAAAAATTCCGGTTGGCAGGGAAAGAATAACCGGAAGTGGTAAGAGGATGCTTTCGTATTGTGCCACCAGGATGAGATACACAAACAGCAGACAAATGAAAAAGATATATACGGCCTGGTTTCCAGCAGCTACTTCATCACGTGTAATACCCGCCCAGTCAATATCAAAACCCTGCGGCAATTTTTCAGCAGCAGTTTGCTGGATGGCTGCAATAGCAGATCCGCTGCTGAAACCATCAGCCGCCTCCCCATTAATTTCTGCAGATGGGTACATATTATAGCGGGTAATCTGGTCAACGCCATACACTTTTTCCAATGTTGCAAATGCCGCAAGGGGTACCATTTCGCCCTGTTTGTTTTTCACATAGAGTTGGAGAATATCTTCCGGCACGGCCCTGTATTCAGGAAGGGCTTGCACCATCACTTTATATAATTGTCCGAACCGGATAAAATTCGTGGCATACTCACTGCCCAGTAATGTCTGAAGCGTACTCATGGCATCTTCCACCGAAAATCGTGAACGCGCTCGCAATTTCGGGACGTGCTTTCAAATCGGCTATAAACTGCTTTACGGCGATTTCCATCTGTTTTAAATCGCCACTTCCCGTTTTGTCCAGCAAGCGCAATTCAAAGCCACTTGCGTTACCGTAGCCCGGAACGGCAGGAGGAGGAAAGAATTCAATTCGTGCATCGCGTATATTAGCCGTTCGTTTTTCAACCTCACGAATAACTTCTTCCACAGTTTGCGTCCGGTCTTCCCAGGGCTTCAGGTTAATCAAACAGGTACCATAGGTAGCGCCCGTACCATCGGATAAGATATTGGTACCAGAAAGTGTTGAAATGGATTCAATCGCATCCATTCCATTACATGCCAGCCGAACCGCTTCCACTACCTGCCGGGTTCTTTCAAGTGTTGAACCGGAGGGAGTAGTAATACTGGCATAAAATGTTCCCTGATCTTCATTGGGTATAAATCCCGAAGGGAGATTTTTACCAAGCAAACCAGCACCCAAACTGAATAAAAGCAAGGCACCGAAAGTGACAGTTCTTCTGGTTATAATTTTTGACAGAAAACCAGTGTATCGGTTTTGTATTTTATCGTACCGGCTGTTGAAGGAGGTAAAGAAGCGATTAAGGAGCCCCTTTTTATGCTGCCCCTGCTGGTGTTGCTTCAGTAACAAAGCACAAAGTGCAGGAGTAAGTGTGAGGGCAACTATCCCGGATAACACAATCGCCGTAGCCATGGTCAGAGAAAACTGTCGGAAAAATATGCCAGCCGGACCAGTCATAAATGTTACCGGTATAAATACCGCCGACATCACCAGGGTAATGGCAATGATCGCCCCACTGATCTCTTTCATAGCCAGTTCTGTTGCCCTACGGGCACCTATAGCCGATTTTTCCATTTTTGCATGAACTGCTTCTACCACAACAATGGCATCATCGACCACTATTCCAATTGCAAGAACCAATGCAAATAAGGTGATCAGATTCAACGAAAACCCCATGAACTGCATAAAGAAAAAAGTACCAATCAGCGAAACCGGTACTGCCAGCACCGGAATCAGTGTTGCCCGCCAATCCTGCAAAAAGATAAATACAACCAACGCAACCAGGATAAACGCTTCTATCAGTGTTTTAATCACTTCTCTTACTGAAGCATCTAGAAAACGGCTCACATCATAACTCAATTCATATTCCATGCCCTCGAGGAATGTATTTTTTTTAATGGCGGCCATTCTTTCCTTTACCTGTTCAATAACTTCTTTTGCATTGGATCCCGGCAATTGTTTCAACATGATGGCTGCACTTGGATTACCATTGAATTTTGCTTCCACATCAAAATAAGCAGTCCCAAATTCCACCTCTGCTACATCACTAATGCGCAGGATATCACCGTTTAAGCCAGACTTGATAGGAATCTTCTCATATGCTTCTTCTGTATTGTACTTACCCGCATACTTAATTACATATTGTAGCGATTGTGCTGCTTTATCGCTGCTTTCTCCTACTTTTCCCGGAGCAGCTTCTATATTCTGCTCTTCCAGCGCCTCCAGGATATCATCTGTAGAAATGCCATAAGCAAGCATACGATCCGGCTTCAACCAGATCCGCATCGCATACTCACGGGCACCTAAAATATCAGCAAAGCCAACCCCGTTTATTCGTTTCAGCTCAGCCAGCACATTGATGTCGGCAAAATTGTAGAGAAACTTTTCCTGGTGCTCCGGATTACTACTGTAAATATTCAGATACAGCAACATCGCATTTTCTTCTTTCGCGATTTTGACACCATTCTTTGTAACCTCTTCCGGTAGTTCGGCGGTAACGGCTGCTACCCTGTTTTGAACATTAATAGCTGCCACATCCGGATCTGTTCCAATTTCAAAAATTACCTGTACTACTCCCACTCCATCATTTCCCGCGTCAGAGGACATATACTTCATTCCGGGCACACCATTGATGGCTCTTTCCAGGGGTACCAGAGCAGCTTTGGTTACTGTTTCCGCATTGGCGCCGGTGTATTCTACAGTAACATTTACTTCGGGTGGTGCCACACTTGGAAACTGTGTCATGGGCAGCCGGAACAGCGATAAAATACCCAGCAGTGCTATGATTACGGATATAACAATAGATAAGAGAGGTCTGCGTATAAACTTGACCGTCATGTACGATTGAATTAAAATTGAAGAATGAAAATCAACGTTTCACTACCTGGTTGAAGAGCAAATCTGGTCCAACCAGTTCCGGTTGAACCAGTTCTCCCTCCTGCGCCAGTTGTACGCCTTCATAAATAATTCGGTCGGTAGTTGAAATTCCCGATTCCACCAGGAAAAGATGAGGCAACCTGCCTTTAGTAATAATCCTTCTAATCCTAACCCGGTTGGATGTATCGACGACATATACATTGAGTTGGTCCTGGACTTCAAAAGTAGATCGCTGGGGTATGGCGAAAACATCTTTTAATTTCATTTCCCGAATCACTTTTGCAGAAGCGCAGTGTTTCAGCCAACCCTGTTTGTTGGTAAATCGTGCTCGCAAGGCAATTGTTCCGGATGCCTGATTAATTTCAGATTCGATCGTTTCGACTGTACCCATAACAGGATAAAGCTCATCGTTGGCCAGTTTCATCGACACCTTTAGATTGCGGGTGCCTGATTCCTTATGCATGTCCAGGTATTCTTTTTCAGATAGATTAAAATAGGCAAAAACTTCCCGGTCATTTGAGAGCGTAGTCAACAATGCCCCTTCGTCCACTAAACTTCCGGTTTTGTTGGGTATACGATTGATTTTTCCGGCAAAAGGTGCCCGGACCTGCGTAAAGGATAAATTCAGTTCTGCCAGTGCAACGGCGGCAGTTGCTTCTTCAATTTTTGCTGCTGCAGCTACCTTTTTTGCATTTAACAATTCTAACTCTGCACCGGATATAATGTTTTTATCAGTAAGTATTTGAGCATTTTTCAACTCGACTTCTACTGCTTTGAGATCCGCTTGCAGGGACTTTAACTGTGCCCTGGATTTAAGTAGATCCTCCCGGAAAGCGCGACTGTTTAACTGAAATAAAACCTGTCCGGCTGCAACGGATTGGCCTTCATCAACCAGGATCTTTTCAATAAATCCGGCTACTCTGGCCCTGATTTCAACCTGTTGAACAGATTGAATAGAAGCGACATATTCTTTCTGAAAACTGGTATCTAGTTTTACCGGGTGAATAACCTGGAAATTTGTTTTCTCTTCCGTGGCTGGTTTTTCAGTTGAGGTGCAGGAAACCAATAAGTAAGCTATACCTGTAAACAGGATAGTGCACCACCTGTTAAGGTGATTGACAGTATCGTTCATACAATTGAATGAATTAAGGGAATAAACAGACAGTGATTGCCTGCTGAATCAATAATGTACTAAAAGAGAGAATAGCTTATGCCAGTTCAGGAGGGGGAGAGAAAATATCGCCTGAAAAACGATCGAGCATCGTATTGATATAATAAGTCGGAGGAGTATTTCCTGATACTCCAATAACCGGATTAATCAGCTCATAATGAGGTAAATAGTCATAATAGAC
>JALOMU010000260.1 GCA_025455285.1 Flavihumibacter sp. | reverse complement strand
CGTGGTTTGGAAAACCGTATTCGTAAAAATGTATGGGTAAGAGATGCAGAGCTCTACTTTAATGCGGATCGGGAACTGGAGATAATGGTTAAGGAACGGACACCGGTTGTTCGGGTATTTACCGCCAATGGTGCTTCCTGGTACATGGATACGGCAGGTGTGTATCTGCCCATCGTATATGGAAAAGCTCCGGTGAAACTGCCGGTTGTAACCGGACTGCCGGAAAAACTATTGAAAAGAAGATCTGGCGACAGTTCCCTGATTGCACGGGTATTGGGCATAGCGGAAGTACTGAAGAAGGATCCTTTCTGGGATGCACAAATTGAACAGGTGGTGTATACTCCGGAAAAACAAATTGAACTGATACCCCTGGTGGGAAATCACCGGATTCTGTTTGGCAATGGCAGTGATGCTGGAAAAAAGTTCTCGCGACTAAAATTGTTTTATGAGAAAGTGCTGATCAAAACAGGCATGAATTATTATGCTACGATTGATCTTGGTTTTGCAGGGCAGGTTGTAGCAACAAGAGCAGTAGGAATATCCACACCCGTGGATAAAAATATAGTTCCGTACAAACTCACAATAGCACCTTTACAGGTTAGTAATCCAATATCCTCCGAATCCCGTCTTTTATCCGGTCCAGCCCCTGTGACAACTGCTTTAAAACAACTAAAAACAAGATAGAATGAACAACGAACAACCCATTATTGTAGGGCTCGATATTGGTACAACCAAAATTGCTGCCATTGCGGGTCGCAAAAATGAGTTTGGCAAACTGGAGATTTTGGGATTCGGTCGTGCGAATAGCAATGGAGTCAAACACGGACAGGTTCTGAATATTGACGAAACCATCAAGGCAATTGCAGTTGCACTGGAAAATTGCATGGCCTCCAACCCTGATTTACAGATCAAGGAGGTATATGTAGGGATCGCCGGTCACCATATCAAAAGTTTACAGACCAGGGGAGATATTGTACGTCAGTCCAATGAAGAAGAAATTTCTCAGCGTGAAATTGATCAGCTGATTGCAGATCAATATAAGACCTATATCCCCGCCGGTGATCAGATCATTGATGTGATTCCACAGGAGTTTACGGTTGATAATTTTCAGAACATTCCAAATCCCATCGGATATGGCGGCGTAAAAGTGGGTGCTAATTTTCATATCATCACCGGTGATAAAAATGCCATCCGTAACATCAACCGCGCGGTAGAAAAGAGTGGATTACAAACCAAGGATCTGGTACTCCAGCCCCTGGCTTCCGCTGCAGCGGTAATGGGGCAGGAAGATATTGAAGCTGGTGTGGCCATCGTGGATATTGGAGGTGGTACAACGGACCTCGCTGTATTTTATGAAGGCATCTTAAAGCATACGGCTGTAATCCCCTTTGGCGGAGAGAATATTACCAATGATATTAAAACCGGTCTGGGTGTATTGAAAACCCAGGCGGAGCAAATGAAAGTTCAGTTTGGATCGGCTTTGTCAAATGAAGCAAAAGCGAATGCCTTCATAACGATTCCGGGTATGCGCGGTTTACCCCCAAAGGAAATCAGTGTAAAGAACCTGGCCAATATCATCCAGGCAAGAATGAGTGAAATCCTGGATTTTGTAACCTATCATTTGAAGCAGGTAGGCATGGACAGCCGGATGCTCAATGGCGGTATCGTATTAACGGGAGGTGGTTCTCAGCTTAAACACCTGATCCAGCTGACCGAATATGTAACAGGTTTAAATGCCCGTATCGGTTATCCGAATGAGCATCTTGCTTCGAATCATACCGACGAGTTGACCAAGCCGATGTATGCTACCTGTATCGGTCTGATCCTGAAAGGATATGATGATTACGAGCGTAACCGGAAACTCTTTACCAAGCAATTCAAGATGGTGGAAATTCCGAAAGAGCTCAAAAAGGAAATACAGGAAGCGCCTGTACAGGATTCAGTAGCCACTGATGCTAAGGATGAACCTGTTGAAGTGACGGCAAGAACCAGAAAGCTGGCCGGAATCAATGGCTTCTGGAGCAAATTCAAAGACAACCTGATTGACCTGTTCAAGGAAGAAGAAGATAAGAATTTTTAAGGATCACATACTAACCCAACTATTCTAAAACAAAAACGTGATATGATACACTTTGATTTACCGAAGGAAAAATCATCCATCATCAAGGTGATTGGTGTAGGAGGTGGAGGCAGCAATGCTGTGAACCACATGTTCAGTCAAAGTATTGACGGGGTGAATTTCATCATTTGTAATACAGACGCTCAGGCCATTGCACAAAGTGAAGTGCCTAATAAAATACAACTCGGTCCCCACCTGACGCAGGGACTTGGAGCAGGTGCGAATCCAATGATTGGTAAACAGGCAACTGAAGAGAGCCTGGAAGAAATAAAACGCATCCTGGAAGTAAATACCAAAATGGCTTTCATCACTGCTGGTATGGGTGGTGGAACCGGAACCGGGGGAGCGCCGATCATTGCCAAAATCTGTAAGGACCTCGGTGTGCTGACCGTTGGCATTGTGACTACGCCGTTTTCCTATGAAGGAAGAAAGCGTCAGTTACAGGCGGAAGAAGGTATTCTGCAACTCAAGGATCATGTAGATACCCTGCTCGTGATCAGCAATGACAAATTGCGGCACCAGTATGGTAATCTCAAAATGAAAGAAGCATTTGCCAAAGCGGATAATGTGTTGGCAACAGCAGCAAAATGTATAACGGATGTGATCGGAAGTACTGGTCAGATCAATGTTGACTTTGCGGATGTGTGTACAGTTATGCGCAATGGTGGTGTTGCGATCCTGGGTAATGCAACTGCATCCGGTGAAAACCGTGCACAGCGTGCTATTGAAGAGGCCTTGAACTCACCATTGCTGAATGATAACGATATCCGCGGTGCCCGCTGGATTCTCATTAATATCAACTCTGCAGAAGGGGAACATGAGTTCACCATGGATGAAGTGGATATTATTCAGAATCATTTGCTAAGCCAGGCCGGTGAGGATACCGATGTGATTCTTGGGTTGGGATATGATGCTTCCCTGGGCAATGAAATTGGTATTACGTTGATCGCAACCGGATTTGAATACAAGGATCCTTTCAGTAAGCGTGCTGCGAAACAGCCCGAAGTGAAGAAAGATGAGAAGATTGTGATGACCCTGGATCAATCGGTGTTGCCATTTGGAACAGAAGATAAAGCTTATTATAATCCGGTTCCCAGTGCTGCGGTACAAACTGCACCTGCTACTACAACACCGGTGGTGAAGCCTGTAATTTCAGTATTGCGTCCTGCAGAAATACCATCACCGGCCCCAATGCCTGCGCCACAGATGGAGGATAGATTGCAGCCAAGGCTGGTGGAAGAGGCTTCTGCTCGTGAAACTACGAGTCCGGTTATTTCTTTTACTGAGGAAGAAGATCGTACAATTACTGTGGATAATTCTACCGACGAAAGAGATAATCAAACCTTAGTTTCGTCCGGCTCACACTCATCCGTACCCGAAGCTAAAATTCAATTCGATCTTTCGGAAAATAATTCTCCGGTGTCTGCAGCATCAGGGGGATACTTGGCCAAGCCATCCAATATTTATGCCGAACCGGTACAAGGGCCTGAACCCAGTTCTCGCCAGGAAGACAGTTCTCCTGTGAACGAACCCATCCGTCAGCAGTTGCCGGCAACGCCACAGAAAGATGAAGCAACTTCTTTCGATATGCAACTGGTGATAAAAGATGAAACCCCTGCGGCGGAGCAGCCGTTGGCACCATCAACTCAATCTTCTTTTACCCCCTTTGCTGAGGAGCCAGCAATGCTGGACGAAGTGGAGGAACAAAAAAGGAAAGCAGCAGAAAGAATTCAGAAATTACGTAATCTGTCTTTCAACATCAATGCCGCGGACCCGAACAATGAGTTTGACACTGTGCCGGCTTATATCCGCCGCAACCTTGAACTCTATAACACTGTTTCACCGGCTGAAAATTTTTACAGCAAT
>JALOMU010000259.1 GCA_025455285.1 Flavihumibacter sp. | reverse complement strand
TACCTGAACGGTTTTTAAAGAGTATACAGCCATGATTTGAAATTGCTGCTTTAACAACCCCATTACAGGAAAATGGTTCAGGATGCCCGCAAATCGGTTAAGTTTGCACCTTCAATGGAAGCGAATTTCACCCGATCACCTAAAAAGATTCCACAAAAAGCCGCCGGCAGCCTCCTGCTGTTCCTAGCCGTGCTTTTCCTGATTACGCTGGCAGAAAGCTGCGCGAATATTATTCCACCGCTGGGTGGACCAAAAGACACGATTCCCCCGATTCCCGTTTTGCTTCAGCCCAAGGATTCTACCCTAAATTTCAAAGGAAACCGGATCGTTTTCACCTTCAATGAATATGTAAACCTCGACCAGATTCAGCAAAACCTCCTGGTGAGTCCGACTCCTAAGATCAATCCAACAGTTGAATCGAGACTGCGTACGGTAAGCGTTCGCCTGCGTGATACCCTGGAGCCCAATACTACGTATACCCTCAATTTCGGCAAGCAAACTGGCAAACACGATTCCACTATGATTGTGTTGCTGCATCGTAACCTGGATGATTCAGCGGTGGTGAAAGAACGTCCGAGGTATTATACCAAAGTTGACAGCGCCGGTAATTTTCATTTCCATAACCTGGCACCCGGCTCATACAATCTCTTTGCATTGAAGAATGAAGGTGTGCCTCAGTACGGTGACCCCACACAGTTGTTTGCCTTTTATGGCCAAACCCTGGTATTGAATGAGCAGAAGCGGGAGTCCATCCAGCTCTATGCCTATGCGGAACCAGCCCCACCACAAAAACCTAAAAAACCGGCTGCACCCACCAACAAAAGAAAAGAAAAAGAAGAAGAGCAGGATCGTCGGTTGCGATTTGGTCACCCTGGTATTGAACTTCCCGGATTCCCTGAAAAGCTTCGACAGTTCCAAACTGATTCTGACGGATGAACAGCTCAAACCCCTGGCTTACCGCCTGGAAGTGGATAGCACCGGTAAACTTTACTCCCTGTTCTACAACTGGCCGATTGATCAGGGATTCAAACTGATTGCACAGGAAGGGATGGCAGAAGACAGTTTAGGCAAATCGATCTTAAAAACCGATACCATTTCTTTCCGCACAATGAAGGACAGTGATTATGGCAGCATCCGGTTCCGATTCCCGAATATTGATACCAGTTTACACCCGGTATTACAACTGGTGCAGAATGATAAAGTCGCCTTCAGCTATCCCATCCCTGGTAAGGAATTACGCATTGCGCGTTTTCGTCCGGCTGAATTTGAAATCCGTATTCTCTTTGACGAAAACCAAAATGGCAAATGGGATTATGGCAGCTTCTTCGGTGAAAAAAGACAGCCCGAAAAAGTGAAAGCCGTTGGTAAGAAAATAACCATTAAAGCCAACTGGGACAATGAGATCGATATCACCCTGTAGATGCTTAATTTTGCAGGATGCAATTACCCTCTGCCTTATTGGAACAAGCGGTGAATGAATTCAGCAAGTTACCCGGAATCGGAAAGAAAACCGCTCTTCGACTGGTATTGCACCTGCTAAAACAGGAACCTGAAAAAGTGGAGGCGTTTGGTGCGGCGCTGTTACGCATGCGAAAGGATACCCATATCTGCCAGCGTTGCTATAATATCTCCGACAGCCTGCTTTGTTCCATTTGCTCCAACCCGATGCGCAAGCAGGAACTCATCTGCGTAGTGGAATCCATCCGCGATGTAATTGCAATTGAAAGCACCCAGCAATACAACGGAACCTATCATGTACTTGGAGGTATCATCTCTCCGCTGGATGGTGTGGGGCCTGATCAGCTCTATATTGAGCCACTTGTTAAACGTGTACAGGAAGACGGAATCCAGGAACTGATTTTCGCACTGAACCCAACCATCCAGGGTGATACTACTATCTACTACATTCAAAAAAAAATACAACCCTCCACAGTGAAGGTTACCACCATAGCCCGGGGTATCGCTTTTGGCGGTGAACTTGAATACGCCGATGAAATGACCCTCGCCCGCAGCCTGCAGCACAGGATGCCGGTGGAGAATCTGAAATCATAGGAGAAAAGGAAGAAAGGAAGAAGGAGGAGGGAACAGCCATCTTCCTTTCCTCCATCTTCCCCGCCAGGGGGATTTGTTTATTGTTCGACCTGGCAACGCCAACAGCGCTTAACTGAACTAATAAACGCCTCCCGAAACTCCCTCTTTCTGTTTCCCCCGCGTTTATAGTGCATGCCAACTGTTGGTTACAACAATTGTTGATTAAAGAGATTATGAAAGACATTCGTAAAGCACTGGAGCAACGCATCCTGATCATTGATGGCGCCATGGGTACCATGATCCAACGGCATCGCCTAACCGAAGCAGATTACCGCGGTGAACGTTTCAAAGACTGGCCCTCCGATCTGAAAGGTAACAACGACCTGCTCTGCCTCACGCAACCTGCTATCATCGAGGGCATCCACCGTGAATACCTGGACGCCGGCGCCGATATTATTGAAACCAATACCTTCAACTCACAACAGGTGAGCCTGGCAGATTATAATATGCAGGCATTGGCACATGAGATCAATGTAGCAGCCGCCCGCATCGCCCGAAAAGCGGCAGATGATTATACTGCGAAGGATCCTTCCAAACCCCGTTTTGTTGCTGGCGCGATTGGCCCACTGAATAAAACACTGAGCCTCTCCCCGGATGTTAACAATCCTGGTTATAGAGGGCTCTTATGGGATGAAGCTGTGGAAGCGTATTATGAGCAAATCGACGGACTGGTAAAAGGTGGGGTTGACATCTTACTGATTGAAACCATCTTTGATACCCTCAATGCGAAAGCAGCCATCTTCGCAGCTAAGAAATATTTCCAGGACCATCCGGATCAACCTGAGTTGCCTATTATGATCAGTGGTACAATCACAGATGCATCTGGTCGTACTTTATCCGGACAAACACTGGAAGCTTTTTATATTTCGGTTATGCATGCCAATCCGCTGAGTGTTGGTTTGAACTGTGCATTGGGTGCAGCTGATATGCGCAGCCATATTGAAGAGTTGAGCCAGCTCGCAGCCTGTTATACTTCTGCTTATCCGAATGCAGGTTTACCCAATGCCATGGGTGAATACGATGAGCAGCCTGAACAAACCGCGCATTTCCTGGAAGACTGGGCCCGGGAGGGTTTTGTCAATATCGTAGGAGGATGTTGTGGTACTACACCAGATCACATCCGCCATATCGCGGAGCATGTAAAAAAATTCAAACCTCGTTCCTTACCTGTCATCGCAACTGAAACTGAAGCATGAGTACGATTTATCCCTTTCTGCGCCTCGCCGGTTTAGAACCACTGGTTGTTCGTCCGGAAACCAATTTTGTAAATATTGGAGAGCGCACCAACGTAACCGGATCTAAAAAATTTGCTCGACTTATTCGGGAGAACCAATACGAAGAAGCACTCTCTGTTGCCCGCCAACAGGTAGAAAACGGTGCACAGATTCTGGATATAAACATGGATGATGCATTGCTTGATGGCGTGCAGGCCATGACCAAATTCCTGAACCTCCTGCAAAGTGAACCGGATATCGCCCGCATCCCCATCATGATTGACTCTTCCAAATTTGAGATCATTGAAGCGGGATTAAAATGCGTGCAGGGTAAATGCATCGTGAACTCCATCTCCATGAAAGAAGGAGTTGAAAAATTCAAACGGGAAGCAACAATCTGTAAACTCTTCGGAGCCGCGGTAGTGGTAATGGCTTTTGATGAACAGGGCCAGGCAGATACCCTCCAGCGCCGGGTAGATATCTGCACCCGAGCCTATAACATACTGGTAAAGGAAGTGGGCTTTGATCCGCAGGACATCATTTTTGATCCGAATGTTTTTGCAGTAGCTACCGGGCTGGAAGAACATAATAACTATGCGGTTGATTTTATTGAAGCAACCCGCATCATCAAACAGAGAATGCCGCTAACCAAGATAAGTGGTGGTGTGAGTAATCTCTCTTTCTCTTTCCGCGGGAATGACCATGTGCGCGAAGCCATGCACAGTGTATTTTTATTTCATGCTATTAAAGCTGGCATGGACATGGGCATTGTAAACGCAGGTCAGCTGGTAGTGTATGATGAAATCGAACCGGAACTACGTCGGTTGTGCGAAGACGTTATCCTGAATCGCAACAACGACAATAACGAGGCTACAGAAAAACTAATCGCTTTTGCAGAATCGGTGAAAGCCAAAGGCAAAGTAACTGTAAAGGACGAAGCCTGGAGAAAAGAACCAGTAGAAACAAGACTTACCCACTCTCTCATCAATGGCATTACCGATTATATTGAAATAGATACGGAAGAGGCGAGACAGAAATACCCCCGGCCATTGGATGTAATTGAAGGCCCTTTAATGGATGGCATGAACGTGGTGGGAGATCTTTTTGGTGCCGGTAAAATGTTCCTGCCCCAGGTAGTGAAAAGCGCCCGTGTGATGAAAAAAAGCGTGGCCTGGCTCACTCCCTTTATAGAAGAAGAAAAGAAAAACAATCCGGCAGCCCAGCAGGGTTCCGTTGCAAAAGTTTTACTCGCCACCGTAAAAGGAGATGTACACGATATCGGTAAAAATATTGTGGGTGTGGTATTGGGATGTAATGGTTATGACATCATTGACCTGGGTGTAATGGTGCCCGCAGATAAAATCCTGGATACGGCCATCAAAGAAAATGTAGACATCATTGGTCTTAGCGGATTGATCACCCCTTCCCTGGATGAAATGGTGCACGTAGCGCATGAAATGAAACGCAGAGGCATGAAGCAACCACTGCTGATTGGTGGCGCTACTACCAGCCGCATGCATACAGCCGTTAAAATCGCACCGCAATATGACAATGGAGTGATTCATGTGCTGGATGCCTCAAGAAGTGTTACAGTGGCAAGTTCCCTGTTAAGCAATGAACAGCGGGATAAATTATTAAATGATACAGTTTCAGAGTACCAACAACTTAGAGAAGATTTCGAGAAGAAAAAAACTATCAAAACCTACCTGGGTTTTGAAAAAGCTTCAGCAAATAAAACTGCCATCGACTGGTCGGCTTACGAACCTGTAAAACCTCAGTTCACGGGTACAAGAGTATTACAACAGGTACCCTTAAACGAACTTGTACCATACATAGACTGGGCTCCCTTTTTCATTGCCTGGGAACTGGGTGGCCGCTTCCCGCAACTGCTGGAAGATGAAGTGATCGGCAAGGAAGCCACCAAACTGTACAATGACGCACTTGCCCTGCTGAAGAAAATAGTAGATGAAAAATGGTTGAATGCCAGAGCAGTGGCTGGTTTCTGGCCTGCTGTTTCAACCGGTAACAGTATTCGCCTGCATACGGATGAAAGTTATTATAACCTGGAGTGTTTAAGGCAGCAGATTAAAAAGGCACCCGGACAACCGAATTTCTCCCTGGCTGATTTTATTGCCCCTGAAACTGCAGGTAAAGAAGATTATATCGGAGCCTTCTCTGTAACGATTGAAGGTATTGAACCGCATCTGCAGCATTTCATTGAACAGCACGATGATTATAATAAAATCATGTTGCAGGCACTGGCAGACCGACTGGCGGAAGCTTTGGCGGAATGGCTGCATGCCAAAGTGCGTACCGACTGGTGGGGTTATGCAAAAGACGAACAACTCACCAATGAAGAACTGATCAAAGAGAAATATGTGGGTATTCGTCCGGCACCCGGTTATCCTGCCTGTCCGGATCATACGGAGAAATACAAACTATTCCATTTGTTGGGCGGAGAGCAGACTACCGGAATCACACTTACGGAATCACTGGCAATGTATCCTGCTGCTTCTGTATGCGGATGGTATTTCGCTCACCCGCAAAGTCAGTATTTTGGTGTCGGAAAAATCAAGGAGGATCAGCTCGAAGACTATGCCAGAAGAAAGGGACTTTCGATAGAAGAAATTACCCGTTGGCTGCGACCGATCCTGGAAGATTAATCATGAAAAACTTCGCCAACCATGAACTGGATCTTACTGATCATTGCCGGATTTTTTGAAGTGGGATTTGCAACCTGCCTTGGAAAGGCAAAGGAAACAACCGGCCTCACGTCCACTTACTGGATGATAGGTTTCTTTATATGCCTCTCCATCAG
>JALOMU010000258.1 GCA_025455285.1 Flavihumibacter sp. | reverse complement strand
TTTAGCGGCCGGCTGCCGGATCCAGTTACTATCGGGATAGTACAGTTGCTGCGCAAATGATGTTAGTGCGAAACAGGCAGCAATCAACTGGAACAGCAGGATCTGAACAGGATTTCTTTTCATTAATGGAAGTTACAGCAGGGGGCTGAAAAAAAATCCGGGAATTCTGTAATGCAGCGTTTGATCCTGCATCTATAGAAGTATAAAACCTGAAAATATGAACCTTCGAATCCTTCTTTGTTTGGTATTTTATGTGGGAATGGTATTGAAATCCCAGGCTCAATATGCATTTAAAACAGAGGTAAGCGGAAAGGGGCCGGCCCTGCTGCTGATTCCCGGCTATAGCTGCAGTGGAGATGTCTGGAAGGAAACGGTTGCATCCCTTAGCGCAAGCTACGAGTGTCATGTGTTGACCCTGGCCGGTTATGCGGGACAACCGGCTATAGATACACCGGTACTGAAAACGGTAAAAGGAGATATCATTCGCTATGTGAAAGATAAAAAACTAAATAAACCAATTCTGGTGGGGCATAGCCTGGGAGCTTTTATGAGCATCTGGGTGGCAAGCGAAGCACCGGGACTCTTTGGAAAAATTGTCTGTGTAGATGGAGTACCATTTGTTTCAGCATTGGGTAGACCACAAATAACGGTTGATTCAGTGAAGAATAATCCGGCATTCAATCCGGAACTGGTGATCCGCAATTTTATGAACCTGCCGGATAAAGGGTTTATTGATCAAACAGCCATGGCTATGCGCTGGCAGGTAGCCGATACCGTTAGAGCCAGGCAGATTGCAATCTGGCAATACAAAAGCGACCGCAAAACACTTGCTACCACTTTACTGGAAATGTCTACCACCGATCTTCGCGCGGCATTAAAACAAATTCCTCAACCCGTATTGGTGATGGGAAGTATTTATCAGACAAAGGAGCAGTCTGAACGTTGGTTGAAGCTGCAATACGAGCAAACGCCTGACCTGGAAATTAAAGTTGCCGATAGTAAACATTTCATCATGTACGACCAGCCAAATTGGTTTATAACGGAATTAACTGCATTTTTAAACAAATAAGCTGGTGAAGCAACACAAAGAATTTACGGATCTCTACGAGCAGTATGCTCCCGGTATACTAAAACTCTGTATGGGTTATACCGGAGACCGTACGCAGGCGGAGGATCTGTTGCAGGAAGTCTTCCTTTCTGTCTGGAACAATATGAATAAGTTTCGGCAGGAAGCTTCCTGGAAAACCTGGATTTACAGAATCGCGGTCAATACCTGCCTCACCTATTTGCGGAAGCGTAAGTTGAAAACAGTGGATATTGATGAACACCCGGTTGCCCAGTTACAGGAGGAAAAATCAAACCGGGAGCAGGAAGTACAGTTGCTGTACACCTGCATCAGCAAACTTCCGGAAGCCGATCGTCTGCTTATTTCCATGGTACTGGAAGATCAGTCCTATGAGGAAATTGCTGCCGTAGTTGACATCAGTGTGAACAACCTGCGCGTCAAAATTCATCGTATTAAAAAACAACTGACAGAAATCTATAATCAATATGCAAGACTTTGATGCACTGAAAAAAATCTGGCAGGAGGAGCCAGGTAAAGCCAGGCAGATTTCTTCACCTGCTGAACTTAGCAGTACCTCCCAGCGAAATAGAAGATGGCTGAAGAACACCCAACTGATTGGTGCCATTGGGCAGATCTTTACTGCAGCCTTTATCACCTGGATGATCTTTTATGGAAATTTCGGTTTCAAATTCTGGTATACCTATTTATCCATGAGCTTAGTTGTGTTGCTATGTCTGATGCAGGCCGCTTTCATGTTTTATACGTATGGGAAAATCAAAGCAATTGATGAAAGTCTTAGTCCGGCTGAACACCTGCGGCAATGGGAAGAATACTACGCGATCCGGAAAAAACAGCTGACTTTTCAGGGGCCCATTTTTACCATTCTGCTCAGTGTTGTCATTGGAATCTACTACATTGAAATTCTGAGCGGACGTCCTTTTTGGCCTTCCCTGATTATTGTTGTCGTAACCATTGCCTGGATCCTCTTTGCTTATTTTTATCTCGGGAAAAAAAGTATAAAAAAAGAAACAGGGCGTCTGCAGTCCATTATCGATGAATTGAAACAGGTGGAAGAACAATTCTCAACGAACGATTAACAAGAGAATCCGCTGACTCAATACTTCAGAATATCTCGCAGAAAATTATGGTATTCCGGATAGGAGGGCAGGTTATTATGCCCTCCGCCTTCGATCCGGATCAACGTGATTTTGGAACGATTGATTGCCTGCAATTTTTCACTGTGCCGGATGGGGATCAGCCAGTCGCGCGTGCCATGCAGTATATAGGTATGACAATTCACATGCCGGATCCATTTGTCGGTCCGCAAATGATATCGCAGTACCACAGATACCGGCAGGATGGGCAGAAACCGCTCCACTACTTTTTTGAAACTATAGTAAGGCGCGTCCAGGATCAGGTAACGGGGACGATTATCCGAAGCCAGTTTAGCGGCAAATCCACTTCCAATACTTCTGCCATAAACAATGATATGATGTTCCGGATACTGGCGGGTTAGGTCAGCATAGACAAACTGGATATCTGAAAGCAATTGTTTCTCGCTTCTTTTGCCCGTGCTTTTTCCAAAGCCCCGGTAATCAATAAGCACCACATCATAATTGTACCGGTAAAAATCCCGCGCATATTTGGCCCAGCCTTTAATACTTCTGCTATTGCCATGCAGGTACAGGATTAACCCATCCGGGTGGTCGCGGTAAAAATGCAATCCGTTAATACTGACCCCCGGCTCGGGATGAAAGAACAATTCCCGGAACGGACTATCGTATTTAAACTCAAAATCGGCCGCCAGTTTCTCCGGTTTGAAAATCAGTTTCTCCTGCAGGAAATAACCCAGCACGCTCAGTATGAAAACGGCAGCAAGAATGTATATGAATAACATGGGAGTGAAATGTCAGACGTCAAACGTGAGAAGGGAAGAAAGGAAGATGGAAAAAAGGAGGAACGGGAACCTGGTCTTCCCTTCCCCCTTTCTTCCCTTCCTCCATCTTCCATGCTCACTCCTCCTCATGATACACCCGCTTCAACCGAATCGTTGTAACCGGTGCAACAATCAGCGGAAACTTCTCCACTACTACATTAGAGGGGTCAAGGCCAAAACCTCTTTCTTCCGATAAACTCATCTCTTTCAGCCAGAAATAAATTTTCATAATGATCCGCTCAAAGAAAGGCAGCTCATTATCCTGGCTCAGGTATTTTTCCATTACGATGAACTGGAAATCACCCACCACATTGTTTCGCTCCAGGCTTTCATACCGGCTATAAATATTCACTTCCTTATTGTTCACCAGTTCTTCCACCACCTTGCGGAATAGCAGGTTGATTTTAGGTTCCATCCGGAAACCCAGCCGGAACTCCACCCGAATAATATCATTGGGAATGATATGATCTACCACATACTCACAGGTATAAGGATCATCCAGCGTATCCACATGCACAAACCAGTAGATATCTGCCCGCTTGGGTTTCTTGTTCAGGATGGAATAAATGATCTTATGTTCAATCTCTTTGGGATTGTTCGCACTGGTCATATACACCAGGTGGGTAGCATGTTTCGGAACCGTTTTATCATTACTGAGTTCCTGGATCATGGGAACATAATGCTCCAGTCGCACAAATTCCACATAGCGGTTTTTGATCTTGCGACTCCGGTACGATACATACATGATGATGAACATACCCAGGCCAATAATCAGGGTGATATAACCCCCATGGGTAAACTTTTCCAGCAAGGCTACCAGGAAAGTAATTTCAATTACAAGGAAGGTAATCAGAAACAAATAGATCAGCGCCGGATTAATCCTGCGTGCCACCATATAATTCGAAAACAGTATCGTGGTAGTGATCAGGGTAACAATAATCGCCAAACCATAGGCAGCTTCCATTCGGGAAGATTCTTTGAAGTACAATACGATGCCCACACAACCAACAAACATCATGGTATTGA
>JALOMU010000257.1 GCA_025455285.1 Flavihumibacter sp. | reverse complement strand
CAACCCTGTACCGTTTATCCCATTATTCCGGCAATAACTCCATTTTGCTTCTGTAAGATCTTACCAATAAATCACTTTTTGCCTCCTCTACTTTGTTCGTATCAATACACCAGCAATACACTTTTATTTCAATGGCATCGGTATCCATTTTGGTGAATAATACCTGTGGCTCCCTCAATGGATAGATAAACGGAGAAGAAAGCACCAGTTCTTTGGCTCTCTTTGCTATCTCTTCAATATCTCCACTTTCAGTTCTGAAACCAAGCTCCAGGCGTTGCTGTGCATTGCTGAGTGTCCAGTTTACTATGGGTTGCGACAACAGATCGCCATTTGGAATAATTACTTCTGCTCCTTCTTTTGTTTGTATGATGCTGGAGCGAAGGCCGATCTCTCTTACTTTACCCTGCTGGTCTCCAATTTCAACCGAGTCTCCAATTTGAAGCGGCCGGTCGAAAATCAGAATGATACCGGATACAAAATTACTGACAATGTTTTGCAAGCCTAGTCCGATTCCCACTCCAAGTGCACCCAGCACAATTGTTATTTTATCAATCGGGATGCCGGATGCGGCTACAGCAAGTAAATATCCGATACTGAGTACAATCAGTTTTGTAATTAACAGCCTGGATCGCTGTTGTTTATTCTGGTTTTCATCATCCAGGCCTGCATCTCCAAAAAAGTAACCTACATATTTCTGCAGCAGGTGGGCAATCCATATAATGAGAAAAAATAACAGGATACCTCCAAATGTGAAGCTGGCATTGCCGATATTTCTGGTGGTGGTCAGCGCAGTTACCACCTTATCATATATTGAACTGTAAATATTCAGATTGGTGGTAAATACAACCAGCCATTGAAGTATAACCAGCAATAAAATAGGGCGACTAAAACTTTCCTGAATGTGCTGATATTCAAAACTACCTCTCAGACCTTTCCTGTACCGGCTGGCAACCATTTGCAGCAAAATGGCCTCCATGCCTATTTTACTGAAAACAGCCAACCCAATTGCCTGCATAAAGGCGAAAATGGCTGCGTTCCCCAACATTTGTGAAAGGGTAATTCTGCCAAAGAGATTACAGAATAAAGCGAGCACATTCATAACATTATGCAGAATGATCACAAATCGCAAAAAGCCTCTTAAATGCAGGTGTTCCTTCATTCTTGTGAGGAAAAGGGTGCCAAAAACGATGGATAAGAGGTTGAGCAGAATAAATCCTGACCGGGTCCAGAAGCCGGGATCCGGAAGGTGATTGGTCATTGAAAATAGGAGGTAAAGTGCCACCAGCATGATCCAGTTAGTGAATAAGTCTCTCGGCCATTTATTCCAGCAAATGAAGGTGAGTACCAGTAATACCAGTAATTGTATAGCCTCTACATACACAGATGGTGCATCAAGGTCAAATAGCGGCGCAATTGAAAGTACCAAAATGAAACCACCTACCAGGTAGGCTGCCGGCAGGTAAATAAAGTTCATTTCCTTCAATACCGCTTCCGCCTTTTCTTTTTGGATCGTTCGGAAATTCCGATAGGTCCAGAATACAAATAATAACAGGATGATCAACAGGAAGGCCCGGTTGACACTGCTATCACGAAAATAGAATACAAGGGCCTTTCTTTCCGATTCCAGCACTTTTCGAATGGATGATTTATCCAGGCGCTGGGTCAGGCTGGTATCTTTCTCCCATAAAAAGTTAGCTTCTTTTCCAAATATTCGTTGGCTTGCTGATGTCAGGAGGTCATCCAGTTTATCCAATAATTGCCGGGTCAATAAAGCATTTGCAGACGCATGCGTTTGAAGCCTGTTTACAGAGGAAAGGCTTTCTCTAAGATGCCGCCGGGTGGATCTCCAGCTGGTTCGCATCTCCAGCAATTGGGCACTAAACTGCTGAACCAGGGCGCTGTCGCGCTGCAATTGACGCAGCACCGTATCTCCTATCAATCCCCGGAGCGTTTTTCTCATAGCCATCAGTTCTACCTCGGCTGTATCCAGAAGCATCCTTCTTGCGACAAGGTCATCTTCAATATGAACCAGCAGTGTCCGAAATACCTGCAGGTTACGGAGATTTAATGCCCTGGAATTATTTAAGATATTCTCCTTCACAACGGCGAGGATGGAATCATTCTCCTCCAGTTTATAGAGTGTTCTGTCAAAAGTCCTTCCCAGCTTTGTACGATTGTCAATATCCTCCAAAGCAGCAAAGGTTTTTTCAATCTGGAGTTGGTAATCGCTGCTGTTTAACTGAGAAGTATCTCCAAAAAAGCCATTTCTCCAACGTCTTGCCGTATCAGACGCCGAACTGGTTTGTTTTACTGAATCCTGGGCATGAAGATCAGCGAAACCCTGAATAAGCAGCAGTGTAAGTGCATACAGAAACCGGAACTTCATATAAGGTATTGGTTCATATAATTCCTGAAAATACAGGTAGTTCCTGAATTTTTCAATTATAGCCGTCCCGGTTGGTACCTATAAAACGGGTTTTCGTACCAGATTGAGAGGGATTCGTGTATAAAACTTTTTCCGGGACAGGCACCGCAGTAAATTGAACCTGCAGTTTGGTTTAATGAATTTTTTTGTCGGTTGTTACAGATTCCAAGTCCTATATAACGATTGTTGACAGGATTCTCACACATGATGTTATAGATGAAAACCATGGAGCAGGTCTTACGATGGGGTGAAGGCCTGCTTTCATTTTACCCCTATCATGGTTATCCTACCTTCCCTAATTGCTGAATTGTTTTCCTGGATGCCAATCCATTTTTCTTAAACTCAGAAGGCCTGATACCTGTTACTTTTTTGAATTGATTTGATAAATGGGAAACCTGTTTATAGTCCAGTTGCGCAGCAACCTGCTTTAAACTCATGCTTTCAATAGTAAGGAGTTCCTTGGCCTTTTCAATTTTAAATGCGATAGCATATTGTTCAATCGTTGTACCAGTTAAGCCTGAGAAATAGGTTGCCAATTGAGCATATTCCATTTGCAGCTCTTCTGCGAGGTATGCAGAAAGATTTTGTTTGATATTTTTCTTATTTAGGACATAATCAGCGATGGCAGCTTTAATCTTATCAATCAGTACCTGCTCTGCTGAATCAACCAGCTCAAGGCCACCACGTTCTATAGCCTGCGCAAAACTTTCCTTTTTTTCATCTGATATCAATCCCCTGATTTCAACTTCACCCAGATCAATTCGTTTAGGCTGAATACCCAGCTTTTCAAGCTCCTGCTGTACTAAAATCATACAACTTTCGCAGGCCATATTTCTGATGTATAAAATCATACCTTGGTTTTATACCCTTATTTGCAACTTAAATACCAATTATAGTTGCTCAGAAAATTGTAACATTTCAATAAAAACTTGTGTAATTTTTTCAACAATTTCTCTCATCCCTTGCTAGTGAGTCATATAGGTCGCCCCAATTCTGTTTAACATTTTACAAGAAGTTGGTAAAATTGAATTAAACGTAATTTTGACGCTGATTTATGCTTCATCCTCATTTACGCTCAACTACAGACACCGCTCACCGGCAACTTGAAAAACAATTTATTTCAATGCTGCAATCGTTGAATAGTCCGGAAGACTATGAGGGATTCCTGAAAATTATCGCCGCCTTTCTCTTGCCTATGGAAGAGGTTCTTCATCAGTTTCCACTTAAAACGCTGGTTCCGGATATAGAAGCCCGTAAGAGATCAAAAGATTTGCTTGAAGATATCCGGTACTATGACAAAAAATGGGAACTGAAACAAACTGCTTCGCTTCCTCCAATTTTCACCATATATCATGCAATTGGAGCACTCTATGTGCTGGAAGGATCAACACTTGGCGGGCCGATTATCGCCAAGATGATCCGAAAGCAAACGGGCCTTGATACCTCGCTGCTGTACTTTGAAAACTACCAGGAAAAAAGAAAATCCATGTGGGATAATTTTCGCATGGCACTTGACCAATCTGTTTTACAACCTCATTCAGAAATCATAACCGCCTCCGCGATTGGTTGTTTTACAGCTTATCAAAAGTGGTTGGAAATAAACAACAAA
>JALOMU010000256.1 GCA_025455285.1 Flavihumibacter sp. | reverse complement strand
AATACCCAGATATTGCAAATACACTTTACCGTGTGGGAGAATCATAGATTCATAAAAGTATTGTTCAGCAGAGATTCCCCATCGTTCCGCCCACCAGGAATAGTCAGCAAAATATCTGAAAACACCTGCATAATACAAGTTATGAATCCAGGGAAGAGAAAGCAGGATTGCTAATATAACCAGCGGTGCAGTTTTTTTGTAAGATATCCAGTCTATAACTGTAATTAAAAGTGCGAGAGGTAACAGGTTTTGTCTGACGAAAACTGCAAGTCCCAGAAACAGATACGCCCATTCAAGTTTTCTTTTTGTCCACAGTACAAAAAAGGAAATCAACAATAAAACAGCCAGCCATTCTGTTATACCCATCAACATATTTTTAATAAGTGCGGGTACAATCAGCAATCCATAAAGAAGCGCGATACTGGTTTTTCGCTTATCCCAATTAAGTGAAACAATACGAAAAATGTAAAAACTAATTGTTATTAGAATCAGATATTGTCCCACCCACTGAATACTTCTGTTTATCTCTCCATTTGTCAAATACAACAAAGCTGTGAGATAATATTTGTACCCTGGTTGATACAGATAATGATTGCCAATTTGGGTATTTAAAATAACACCATCATAGGAACATAGCGTATTATGGGAATACATATAAGTAGCTGCCTCCTTGTAGAGATGGCTATCGGATGGATTTACATAAGCAAATGACTCAAACACTTTATCATGCAATGGAATTTGAATGAGCAGGCAACACGATACCGCCAAAACGAGGGTTTGAAGTGCTGACATTTTTTTAATACAGGAACGATACGCAACCAGACACAACGAAAAG
This sequence comes from Flavihumibacter sp., assembly GCA_025455285.1. Lineage (GTDB taxonomy): Bacteria > Bacteroidota > Bacteroidia > Chitinophagales > Chitinophagaceae > Flavihumibacter. The sequence goes on along the minus strand of JALOMU010000256.1, from coordinate 3,212 downwards.
AAAGGCCCTACATAGAGAGCTAACATCTCAATTCCATTTGATACAGTATAAGATTGCCATAATTTTTCCTCCAGCCAGGTAGTTGCAAGAAATCCGGCAATTACGGTAAGAACAGAAAAAACCCAGAATGTCCTATTGTTCAGTAAAATCTCCTTCATTTAAACTTTTGTATTGTTTAACCCTTGCCCTTAAATTCTCCCGGATATTCAGGTAAAACAGGTTGATATCTCCAATATGATAATTCCTGGATTTATAGAATCTGCTCCCGGGAAATTTAGGGCGACTGATCCATAGCAGATCCTCATGTACCTGCGCATCACTTACCTTGTAATATACTTTATTGAAATTACGCAGAATGGCTCCCTTGTGCAGTTGAACAGGTGCATAAGTCGTGTCTGCCTTCCAGTTCAGCGGGTTCACCACCAGAGACTTTCGAAAGGATGAATCATAATCCGGCTCAAAATCTCGACGGAAGGTTCGCCATCCAAGGTAACAACCGGTTTGAAGGGAATCTTCGCATATAGGTAGTTGTGAGAAAAAAGCTGGTTCCACCTGGAGTCCAATGATATAGGCTGCCACCAGTTTTTCCTGCAACGGCTTGCCTTCAAAGAATTCTCTCAGCAGGTATTTTGCATGGAGGGCCCCCTGGCTATGTGCAGCCAGTATGATGGGCTTCCCATTATTCCAGTTTTCGAGGTAATAGAGGAATGAAGCCCGAACATCCTGATAGGCTGCTTTCAGTGCTGTTTCTCCTCTTTGCTTCTCCTCCGTATAAAAGCTTTCTATATGTGCCTGCTGGTATCGTGGCGCATACACATTGAATTCATTAAACACACTCGCCTGGTAACGAATGCTTGATTCATCTGTTTTGGTATTCAGTTTTTCATCATTCAGATCGGCCATCCATTGCCCGTGAAACTTTCCCGTATACGTAGTCGGATGAATGAAAAAAACATCCACCGAGCTGTCTTTTTTATAATCCGTCAACAAGGGTTTAGGGATTTCATCCGATGGATCCAATTGCTGAGGAAGTGCTGCCCAATTTTTTTCCAATGCATAAGCTGCTGGTCGCCATACCTCGGAATCGTATCGCGTGGCTGCTTTTTTAACCGTACAATTTGCAAATAACAGAACTGAACTTAGTACCGGAATGAATGATTTCAAGGATTTAGCTATTTTCACAGCTCAAAATATCCATTCTTTTCCATAAACGATTGCATATGCCCATTCCTGTTGTAAACCTCGCCGATTTCCTGAGTGGAGATGCCTCCCTTAAACAACAATTTGTACAGCAACTTGGTAATGCGTATGAAGAGGTTGGATTCGTGGCTGTCAAAAATCACGGCATCCCGGATGAACTCATCAAACGAATGTACCAGCAGGTGCAGGAATTTTTTTCATTATCGGCTGAGAAAAAAAAGAAATATGAAATTCCGGAGCTGGCCGGACAAAGAGGTTATACATCATTTGGTAAAGAACACGCCAAGGGTAGTGACGCACCTGATCTCAAAGAATTTTATCAGCATGGACAAACCGTAATTGGAGATGTTCCGGAAAAAGCAGAATACCCGGATAATGTTCAAATTGATGAAGTGCCCGGTTTTACGGAAACCTTCAACCAGGCGTACCGTGCTTTCGAAACCTCGGGAAAAGCCCTGTTGCAGGCCATTGCACTCTACCTCGGCCTTAATGAGCATTATTTTGATGAACCTATTCACAATGGCAATTCCATATTGAGAGCGATTCACTATCCTCCCATTCAGGAAGAACCGAAATCAGCCATCCGCGCGGAACAACATGAAGATATCAATCTGATTACCCTGCTGGTTGGTGCCAGTGCTGATGGACTTCAGATTCTCACCAAACAAAATGAATGGGTAGCGGTTACCTCCCTGCCGGAACAGATTGTAGTAAATGTGGGGGATATGCTGCAGCGTTTAACCAACAATAAACTCCGCTCCACCACGCACCGTGTAGTTAATCCACCCCGCGAATTGTGGGGTACCAGTCGATACTCCATCCCCTTTTTCCTGCATCCGAAAAGCAAGATGAGCCTGGCCTGCCTGGAATCCTGTATTGATGCCAACCATCCAAAAGCTTATCCGGATGCAACCGCCGGCGAATACCTGGATGAACGGCTGCGCGAAATCGGTCTGAAAAAATAAACATTCTTCCCGCCTGTTACATGAAGGGTAAGTTCCAAATGGTTTTTAATCCTTAATTTCTGCGATTAAATTCCCCTTTATGTCTTTGATCAAATTGTTGACCGCTGGTCCGGTCTGCTTCACCCTGTTGTTGGGTGCCACAACCGTATCCGCTGATCCCGCCCGGCCTTTTCAAAACAGGCAGGCTATCAGCGATACCACAAAAAAAGACAGCCTGCTGTATACTCCATTCAAAAACCTGCCCCTTAAAACAGCACGCAATATTCCACTGTCAACCTCTGAAGGCACCTGGATTTCGGTGGATATGAGTCCGGATGGTAAAACCATTGTTTTTGACCTTCTCGGTGATCTCTACACCATTCCTTCCACAGGCGGTAAAGCTACCCAGCTCACCCGGGGGATGGCCTTTGACACGCATCCGAGATACAGTCCGGATGGCAAACGCATCCTTTTCACGTCCGATCGAAGCGGTGCTGAAAACCTCTGGTATATTGACCTGGAGAAAAAGGATACGGTTCAGCTTACCAAAGACAGGAACATGAATTTTCCCAGTGCAGCCTGGACACCCGATGGAGAATACATTGTTTTCTCAAAAGGCCGTATCAATGTGCAACTCTACATGATACATAAAAATGGTGGAGGCGGTGTTCAACTGATTGACGCCCCGGCTACTCTTAAAACCATCGACCCTGCTGTAAGTGCTGATGGTAATACCATCTATTTTTCTGCCCGCAATGGTGGCTGGAATTACAACGCAGCGATGCCCCAGTACCAGATCGGGGTGTACGATCGCCAGAAAGCCCGACACCACACTATAACAGATCGCTATGGTTCAGCCTTCAGTCCTGTTCTTTCAAAAGATGGAAACTGGATGGTTTATGGAACGCGCTATGAAGAGAATACCGGACTCATACTGAAAAACCTTAAAACCGGAAAGGAATCCTGGTTATTATATCCTTTCCAAAGAGATGAACAGGAAAGTATTGCCACCATGGGTGTTTTACCGGGCATGTGTTTCACGCCAGACAGCAAAGCCCTCATCGCTTC
>JALOMU010000255.1 GCA_025455285.1 Flavihumibacter sp. | reverse complement strand
GTAAATGCAATGGTTAATGATAGAACGACGTCAAACATGTGCTGCTGTTTCCGGTTTGGAGATGATCTGCTCCTTAAAAAATCGTACCCTGGACTATAAACGAAAAAAAGCCCTGTTTAGTCTTATCCTCCTGTAAAGATCGGGTCAAAAAAGTTAGATTTGCTCCACAATTTTTGATTATGGCCAGTTTACAGGAAATCGCTTCCCAGATCAGAAGAGATATTGTACGGATGGTGCATGGCGCTTCCAGCGGTCACCCTGGAGGCTCACTGGGTTGTACGGACTATTTTACCGCACTTTATTTCAAGGTCATGAAGCATCATCCTGAATTCAGCATGGATGGCCATAAGGAGGATTTGTTCTTTCTCTCAAACGGACATATTTCACCTGTATATTATTCAACCCTGGCCCGCGCCGGTTACTTTGATATTAAGGAACTGGCAACTTTTCGCAAACTTAACAGTCGCCTGCAGGGTCATCCTGCCACCCATGAACATCTACCAGGAATTCGGATTGCCAGTGGCTCACTGGGACAGGGAATGAGTGTGGCAATCGGGGCGGCACTTGCCAAAAAACTGAACAAAGACCCCTACCTGGTATTCTCCCTGCATGGTGATGGAGAACTGGATGAAGGCCAAAACTGGGAGGCAGCCATGTTTGCTGCCCACCATAAAGTGGATAACCTGATCTCCACAATTGACTGGAACGGTCAGCAGATTGACGGCAGCACCAAAAAAGTGATGGACCTGGGTGAGCTCGATAAAAAATTTGAAGCTTTCGGTTGGGAAGTTTTGATCCTTGAAAAAGGAAATGACGTGGATGCAGTAGTAGCTATGCTGGAAAAAGCTAAAACACTCACTGGCAAAGGGAAACCCATTGTTATTCTGATGAAAACCGGCATGGGAGCAGGCGTAGATTTCATGGAAGGCAGCCACGAGTGGCATGGCATCGCGCCTAATGATGAACAATTAGCAAAAGCACTTGCACAGCTTCCTGAAACTTTGGGTGATTATTAACCCAGCTCCATATTGGAGGCGGCAGCTTTCCGGGCAGGCAGCCAGGATGCCAGGAAGGAGACCAGCACTACGGTTGCACTTACCAGTAAAAAATCCGGCCACATGAGTTTTACCGGGTAATGGTTGATGACAAAACTGCCACCTTCCAACTTGATCAATTCAAATTTTTGTTGGGCCCAGCAGATGAGTAAAGCCAAGGCCATACCCACCCCCGCTCCAATGCCCGCCAACAAAAAACCTTCACTGATAAATATTCCCTGAATCCTTCCGGAGGAAGCGCCCATGGCTTTCAATACCTGGATATCTTTCTGTTTTTCCAGCACCAGCATGGTTAGGGAGCCAATCATGGTAAAGGCCGCCACCACCAGGATCAGGGAAAGTAATATATAGATCACCCATTTCTCCATCTGCATAACGCTGTAGAGTCCCTGGTTTTGCTGGTACCGGCTCAAAACCGTATAGTTTTTACCCAGCAGTTTTTCCAGGCTTTTAGTGGTTTCTTTTTCATCTGCACCGGGCTGGAGGGCGATTTCCACCCCGCCATATTCATCCGGCTCCAGGCTGAGCAAACGTTTCATGAAATCCAGGTTGGTAAGCACATATTTATTGTCAAATTCCTGCTGAACCGCAAAAGCTCCGGCTGTGCGAATATTTTCGGCAATAAGTGCCGACATCGGGTCAGATACATTGATGCCTGCACCGCGTTTGGGAAGGTAAGCTGTTACAGGTAAAAGTTCACGATCACTCCACAAGCCCAGTGCGGATTCCACCCCGACGCCCAAAATAGCCCGGGGCTGTTCTGCCGTACCCAGGTTAAACTCTCCCACTTTAACATAATCAGCCATGGTGGTTACCTCTGTATACTGGCTATCCACCCCTTTCAGATACACAATGGTCTGCGCCTCCCCATTCTGCAACAGGGCTTTTTCCTCCACCACTTTCGACCAGGCTTTAATTCCTGGAATCCGGGCCATCGAAGTTTCCTGCTCCGGTGTTAGCCGGAGTAATTTGCCTTCAGCAGGAACAATCTTTAATTCCGTGTAAAAAGTAGCATACAATGATTTGACCAGGTCTTCGAACCCGTTGAACACACTTAGTACAACAATCAGGGAGGCGGTACCTACTACCACTGCCACAACGCTTACCCAGGCAATGATATTGATGGCATTGGTGGATTTCTTCGATTTGAAATAGCGCCAGGCGAATAGAAAATTCAAGGAGTCGGGTTTACTTTTCTTCTTTCTTTATTTTTTCAAACACTTCTTCCATCTTGAACACATAATCCAGGGTGTCATCCAGATAGAATTGGAGCTCCGGTATCCTGCGAACCTGGTTTTTGATGGCTGCCGCCAGTTCCTTTTTGATTTCCCAGGCGCGATCCTCGAGTTTTTTCATCGCGGCCTTGGGGTCGGCCACTTTAAAAAGGCTGATATAAATACGAGCCTCCAGTAAATCCGGGGTCATTTTAACGGATGAAATAGATACCATGCCACCATCTATCATGGTAAGGCCCAGGTGCTGAAACACCTGGTTCAGCACCCCCTGAATTTCACCTGCTACCTGCTTCTGTCGTTTTGTCTCCTTTTGCATGGGGTAATTGCTTGGTTACTGCAAAGAAACAAAGAATTCGGGAGCTGCCCCACCCTAAATTGACGTAGGTTTGCAGTTTCTAGTTAATTGGTAGAATGAAGAAATTTTCGCTCGTATTTAAATACCTCGCAGAAAAAAAAGCCAATATCGCGCTCTATTTTCTGTTTAACCTGCTCTCCATCGTTTTTTCCCTGGTTTCCCTGGCCATGCTGGCGCCCTTCCTGCAGCTGCTTTTTGGGTTGGAAAAACTGATGATTGAAAAGCCGTTTTTTGAATGGACAGCCTCCTCAGTGCTCGACCAGCTGAAATACCAGCTCAGTGAACTGATCAATCAGAACGGTCCGGTTGCCGCCCTGGCTGCCATCTGTATTACCGTAATCGTTTCCATCTTTTTCAAGAACCTCTTTCTCTACCTCGGACTTCGCATGCTCACGCCCATGCGCAACCATGTGATGACCAAACTCCGCGGTGAACTTTATTCCAAGATCCTAAGTCTGCCCATTGGCTATTTTACTGAACAGCGTAAAGGAGATATCATCAGCCGGATGAGTAATGATGTGAATGAAGTGGAATGGAGTATTATCGGGGCGATGGAAGTATTGGTGAAGGAACCCCTCACCCTCATCCTGATCATCAGCTCGCTGATCTTTCTGAGTCCGCAATTGTCCTTATTCCTCGTGGTATTATTGCCGGTAATGGGATTTGTGATCGGCCGGGTAAGTCGTACGTTGAAAAAGCAATCCAACCAGGCACAGATACAACAGGGATTGTTGTTGAGTGTACTGGATGAAACCCTGGGTGGCATGCGCGTGATCAAAGCATTTAATGCAGAGAAACTGATTTCAGGCAAATTTGGCAGCATCAACAAACACCTGAATCATATACGCAATACCATGAATTTCCGCCGCGATCTGGCATCGCCAATGTCGGAGTTCCTGGGGGTGCTGGTGTTGTGTGCGATCCTTTGGTTTGGAGGACAACTGGTATTAAATAACAAAGCCGGACTGGATGCTGCCGGCTTTATTACCTATATCGTTTTCTTTACACAGATCATCAATCCTTCCAAAGCTTTCTCCAATGCATTTTACAATGTACAGAGAGGAACAGCCGCCATTGAGCGGATTGAAGAAGTAATCAACGCCCCGCTTAAAGTAGTTGAAGCAACTTCTCCGAAAACACTTTCTTCGTTTAACCATAGCATTGAGTTCAGGAATGTGTCTTTTGCTTATGAAGAAGCTTCGATTCTGGGAGACATCAACCTGGTAATTGAAAAAGGAAAAACAATTGCACTCGTTGGATCTTCCGGTTCAGGTAAATCCACCCTGGCCGACCTGGTACCCCGTTTTCATGATGTAACTAAAGGAGAGATTCTGATTGATGGCGTAAACATCAAGGAATACTCACTGTCATCCATACGCGATCAGCTCAGCATCGTAACCCAGGAG
>JALOMU010000254.1 GCA_025455285.1 Flavihumibacter sp. | reverse complement strand
AATAGTAAGAAACAAATCAGTAATCTTCCGGACTTCCCAATCATATATTGTTTCTAATATAAGCTCAATATATAGCAATTTTTCATATCTAATTTTACGATCAGGATTATCTTACTACAATCTCGTCCGTATACAACCAGGCAGGCTGTCCTTTTCTGATATGCCAGGATGGTAACTGCAACATGCTCTCCGCATGCACTTTTATATATCTTGCTTTCGTACGGTTAAACGTTGCACGAAAGGTGTGAAAAGGAACTTTGACGATGGCTGGATTTTCAAAAGGGTTCGGATTATGAGGGTGCTCAATTTTTTGTGTTGCACCATAGGTTTGGCCATCGACTGATGTAGCATAGCTAACATAGGAGGGCAAAACTAGCAGATTCCAATCTGCCTGGGCTTGTACGTTCAGAAAATCCATAGATACTGAATTGATGGTCATCAGTTTTCCCAAATCAAGTACAAAATCCATATGCTGCCCTTTATAAGCGACCCAATGTATATCCGGATTGCTCCATGATTCATAAGAACCCAGGACTCCATCCGTCAAAGCTGAAATTGCTGCCTGGCTCTTTTCTGGAAAACTAATGGGAATGATGCGTTTACCAACTGAAATAACCTTATCCATTTCTTCCATCCCTTTAAAAATTCTGTTATAGGATTGAAGAAAATCATCAGGCGGTGTGCTTCTTTCCTGAAGCCTGGTAACTTCATCTTCTTTGCACAGTTGAACAAATTCACTCACCAAACTTTTCATTTCAGGCTTTACAATTACCTTTTTGTCAGATATGCGTTTAAACATGCTTCGAGCTGTGTCCAGCTCATTTCTTCCAATCTGTATCTCTGCATACATGATGGGCAACCTCGCAATCCTTACCCTTTTGTATAACTCTGCATTATTTTTAACAGCTGTCTCTGCCTGATCAAAAATTCGGTTATACTGTTCCATCATATCCTTCGACAACCAGGTATCTTTCGCATCAGTTGGTCCGCCAAAAATATTAAGTTGTGCTCCGCTCTTTAAAAGCGATTCCCGCATACTGTCAATATATAACCGGATGTATTTACCAGCTTCTCCGTAGTAACCATTTAGATACTCATTAATAATAGCATTGTCATCTGCATCCGGGTTGTACATTAGCTTACTAATAAGATAAGCACGCAGTCCAGCCATTTCACCTCCAGCCTCGGCATTGGCTTGCATAAACAAAGCATTTACTCGATTCTCCTTATAAAATTGAATATTTGGTTTTATCGTATGTAGATTTGGAAACGGACTCACCAGGTTAGTGAATTGAATGTTGTAATCCCAAATAAGAATATTGCTGGTCAACTTACCCCAATCAGTCAGGTCCTTTGAGAATGCAGGATCAGTAGTATAAACAGGTAAATGCCGCCTGCTTTCAATATTACATAACATAATATTGACATTCGGTTCAATAGTAATATTAACTGGTGCTTTTCTTGAATACCAATACGCGAGCGTTGAAATAATTTTATCAGGAAACTTCTTAGCTACCTGGTTCACGAAATAAACAATGGAGCCACTTGGAACACCGCCATATTGATTATTCAGCCTGGTACATTCCAAACACTGGCAATGCTGATCATTGTCATTCTGGCTTACCGACCAGTAAATGGCCGCAGGTTTCTCCTTTATTTTTTGCTGTAACTTGTTTACAACTTTTTCAAGCACCTGGGCATTCGATAAGCAAATTTGAGTGCCTGGCAACCGGTTGCCATTAATCAATGAAAAGTATTCCGGATGCGTTGTTCCAAATTCATCGGGTGGAACCAACTCGTTAAACGTATGTACAAATAATCCCCATACTTCTCTGGATGAAAGCTTATGCCAATTGCTATATGCAGGATTACGTGTGTCTTTATAGTTGGTTGTACGGTATTTTATAAATGGAACATGAACTATTTCTTTTTCCGGAAACTGAACTCTTGTTGCCTTCGGAACAAACCCGGCCGTTGTAGTGTATTTTCTAAATCCAATCAATTCAAGGAAATGATAAACCGCATACAGTACCCCCTGCTCACCACCGCCTGTAAGTATTAAATTTCGCCCCTCAGGTTTAATTAAAATACTGTCCTGCTCAAGTTTTCGTACCTCCATTTCAATACTGGCCTTCCGTGTATTTCCAATAAAAAATGCAGGTTCAGATTCATACTCACTCTCCTTAACTATAGGAAGACTGAAATCAGACATCTGAAGTAATTGCTGACGTAATTGTTCTGCAGCATCCATTTCAATCTTATTGGCATTATCAGGAACCACCAGCCGATAGGTTGTCCAATTGTTCTTTTCTTCTCCAAAAACAGCATGTATTGGAAAAAGGAAAATACCACCTGTCAGCAAACCAGCTTGCTTTAAGAAACCCTGCCTTGATATTTCTTTGATTGAATTGTCTCTCATACAGTGAATATAGGCCATTGAATCAACAAGAATGAGTCAATAATTACCCATAACTTGAACTAATTTGATGTCTTATTCTATTCAGTATGAAACCAGTTCAAATTGCTTCCCTTTTTCTGATGGCTACCGGGATCTTCTCCTGCTCTCCCAGTGTTAAGGAAAATCTGTATACTCCAACTAGTACGATAGCCATTACCGAAACGGATACGCCTGATTCCATCCTGCTGAAAGCAGCCCATGTAGTGCCCACCGATAACCAATACGAAGCGTTGAAAAATGAGTTCATCGCCTTTATTCATTTCGGTCCAAATACCTTCACCCGCATGGAATGGGGCAATGGTATGGAAGATCCCAAAATCTTCAACCTTCAGCAACTCGATACGGATCAGTGGTGTGCTGCTATGAAGGCTGCCGGAATGAAAATGGTAATTCTTACCGCCAAACACCACGATGGATTTGTTCTCTGGCAAAGCCGGTATACCACTCACGGAATCATGTCCTCGCCTTTTCTGAATGGTAAGGGCGATATCATGAAAGACCTCAGTGCCTCCTGTAAAAAATACGGACTCAAACTCGGCGTCTATCTATCCCCCGCTGATCTCTTCCAGATCGAAAGCAAAACCGGTTTATATGGCAATCTCTCACCCATCACTAAACGAACCATTCCCCGTCCTGTCGAAGGCCGGCCTTTTGCTAATACCACCAGTTTCGAATTTGAAGTGGATGACTATAACGAATATTTCCTGAACCAGTTATTTGAATTGCTTACGGAGTATGGTCCAATTGATGAAGTTTGGTTTGATGGTGCACATCCCAAAACCAAAGGTGGCCAACAATACAATTACCTGGCATGGAAGCAGCTGATTCACACGCTCGCTCCCAAGGCCGTGATTTTCGGAAAACAGGATATTCGCTGGTGTGGCAATGAATCCGGTAATACGCGTAGCACTGAATGGAATGTATTACCCTATGATACAGATCCTGCCCTGATGAATAATTTCGCAGATCTTACAGATGATTCTCTTGGTCATCCAGAACAACTCTACAAAGCAAAATTCCTGCACTACCAGCAGGCTGAAACCAATACCTCCATCCGTGAAGGCTGGTTTTACAGAGACGATACCGAACAGAAAGTCCGTAGTGCCGATGATGTATTTGATATGTATGAACGTTCTGTAGGAGGTAATTCCACCTTCCTCTTAAACATACCGGCCAACCGGGATGGAAAATTTTCACCCGAAGATGTTGGAGTGCTGGAAGAAGTTGGCAAAAGAATCACCGCTACCTATTCCAATAACCTGCTTCAAAACGCAGATGCCCCCGTCGGATTACTGGACAAACAAGACAACACCTATTATTTTGTAAAAGACACATCCACGGCCATTGAAATCAAAACACCACAACCTGTGACCATCAATCGCTTTGTGATTCAGGAAGCTGTTAAATCTCATGGCGAAAGGGTTACCAGCCACACCCTGGAAGCATGGATCAATAATGAATGGAAAGAAATCGCCGCAGCTACCAATATCGGATACAAACGTATCCTCCGGTTTCCGGAAATTACGACAGATCGTTTTCGGTTACGCATCACTGGTACCAGGTACCTGCCCGCCATAACAGAAGTTGCTGCGCATTATTACAAAACACGTC
>JALOMU010000253.1 GCA_025455285.1 Flavihumibacter sp. | reverse complement strand
AGTCCGGCTTTGGAGGGTGCAGCTAACCTGATTTTGTCTGCCTGCACAGACAGCGTGTACCCCTCCTTATTCAATGCCTGGTTTTCCTCCAGCAATAACTCAATGCTATTCGAAGCAGTATTTCCTACCGGTAAGGTATAACCGCTAATCTCCTTTATTCTTTTATTAAGGAATATCCCTGCTTCTGCCAGATCCGAATAGGCTGGGTTATACTGTATTTGTGTGCTGGGCAGAATGGTAAACTGTCCTTTTCCCCTTACCAATTCGAGTGGTTTGGGAATAATATTAACAGGCTTGTCTGCTATGGTTTCCTGGGCTGATACAGTATTATTCAGTAATAATAACAGCAGGATTCCCAACCAGGTAGTTTGCTTCATACTCGGAAATTAAATCCTGTAAAATTAGGAGGATACTCGCCTTAAACGCTCGTGGAGGGCTGTTCTAAAGTATCAGATGCTGCTTCAATTTTACCCTGAACTCCGGCAGCGATGGTATAAACATCCTGCCGCAGCTTTTCAGGATATAAAATAGTTGCAATATCGCCGAACATGATCACCCAGCGGGCAAATCCCATTAAGGAGGGACACATGAATTGCAATTCCATTTCATCACCAACCTCTGTTTCGCGAATCAATCCCATATAAAATTTCTGATCGCCAAGGTAATGGAGGTATTTTTTTGGGATACGAATGATGATTTCTTCTATTGGATGTTCTGATTCCGATTTCCTGATATATTCCTGGAGACTGATGTGCTGTTTCGTAAAAGATTCGCCTGTTAACTGAAGGGCTTCAATGCGGTCAAGTCTGAAATCACGATAATCGGCCCTCATTCGGCAATAACCTATCAAATGCCATTGCCCACCCATGAAAAACAAACCCAATGGTTCGATGATCCGACTGGTTTTTTCCCTTTTATAGTTTGAAAAATAGCGGATAGAAACTGCTTTTTTTGAAGCCACACTGTTTAATATGGTTTGCTGCAATTTCAGATCCGGTTGATCTGACAAGGAGCCACGCTGACTCAATACCTCTATATGCCCTTCCATATTTTCCAGCAGGTCTTTTTCACTGGATCGCAAAACAGCCCTCACTTTGTACATAGCCGATTGAAAAGAATTCCTGGAGCCCGCATCGGTAAACTTCTCCATCAGCTTTTCTGCTGTAAGAAAAGAGATTGCTTCTTCTTTGGTGAACATAACGGGAGGAAGCCGGTATCCCTCCATAATACTATATCCTTGTCCTGCTTCTCCGATTACCGGTACGCCTGATTCTTCAATCGCTTTGATATCCCGGTAGACCGTGCGCAGGCTGATACCAAACCGGTTGGCAATGTCCTGCGCTTTTACAAGCCGCCGGGATTGCAACTGGATTAATATGGCTGTTAGTCGGTCGATGCGATTCATGCCGGTAGAAGCTTTGAGTATTCTTCAAATAAAACGCGGCTTAATTCACCCGGACCGCCAGATCCCACCGGTATCCCGTCTACAACTGTAACCGGAGTTAGCAATTTAGTAGTACTGGTAATAAACGCTTCCCTTGCTGTTTTGAATTCATTCAGGTGAACAGGGCGGGTTTCAACCCTGGTAATCTTTTCAGCCACCTGCAGAATTTTTTTTCTGGTTATTCCCTGTAATACCTGCTCACCCGGAGTTACCAGTACACCTGCCTCAGTAACCAGGAATATATTGGCCCTTGGACATTCGCTGATCCAGCCTCCCTGATGATAAATCACCTCATCGGCTCCTGCTTTTTTCACTTCATCCTGTATCCAAACAGCCATCAGATAATCAATCGATTTTATAAGAGGCAACTGACGCTGATGTGCATACGAAAATAACCGGATCCCCTTTTCCGTAAGAGAATCCGGCAATTGAACAGATTGTCCACTCATCAATAGATTCGGCTCATGAATGGAATAACCATCCGGTGCATATCCCGCAGTAAGTGTCATCCGAATGCCTGCATCCGCCCATTGATTCATCTCAATCAGTTGGTGAATCTGTTTGGTTAACCTTTCCCTGCTAACAGGTAAGGGCAACCGTAACAACCTCGCTGATTCCCAAAAGCGATCCAGATGGTCATCCAGAAATACCGGCTTTCCACTCATTACCTTAAAGAAATCAAACATACCATACCCTCTTTGCAGGGCCATGTCCTGAATACCGATCATCGCATTATCGGTGCTGCAGAATTCTCCATTGATACAGGCATAGTTCATTTGGGTATTTTATGATAGGTTTTTAATAGCTCCTGCAATTTGAGCAGGGGTATAGATGATATAGTTCTTCCTTTATAACCTTTGACAGTAATAGCCATGAAGAGGGAGTTCAGAATAGCTTCTTCGGTGGCTTCGATAGCAGCCATAAAAAGGGGCGACATCCCTTCATTGCCGAGGTTTTGGATGGTTTGCACCGGGTTTGCTGCAGTATGAGAAATCCGGTTGCCTTTGAATGTGGAAAAAGCAATTACATAATCGCCGCTTCCATTGGAAGCAATTCCACCGGTTTTGGCAAGTCCCATAAAAGCTCTTTTGGCAAGTCGTTCTAGGTTACGGGCATCAATTGGCGCATCGGTAGCCACCACTATTATACAGGAGCCATCCACCCGATTCTGCAGGTGATTACTAAATGAAAACTGATTCCAGATTTCTCCAACCGGGATGCCATCCACTTGTAACACACCCCCAAAATTGGTTTGAACTAAAACGCCCACTGTATATCCCCCCAAACTGGCAGGGAGTGTACGGGAGGAAGTACCAATCCCACCTTTAAAATTAAAACAAACGGTTCCTGTTCCGGCACCTACAGCTCCCTGTACCACTTTACCGGAATCTGCTGACGCAATTGCTTTCCATACATGCTCCTCTTTCAGATGCATGCCCCGGATATCATTTAACCAACCATCATTGGTTTCTCCAACCAATGCATTCACCGACTGCACCGATTCATTGCCGTTTTGCCGCAGCGTATAGTTGACCAATGCCTGCATTGCAACAGGAACACTGAGTGTATTGGTAAGTGCGATTGGAGTCTCCAGGTTACCAAGTTCCATTACCTGTGTTGAACCGGCCAGTTTACCAAATCCATTGCCTACAAAAATGGCTGCCGGAACTTTTTCCTGGAACAGATTACCGCCATGTGGAAGGATAACAGTTACACCTGTCCGAACTGAATCACCCTGAACAAGTGTATGATGCCCTACTTTAACCCCTGTAACATCCGTTATGGCATTCCATTTTCCAGTTGCCATCACACCAATTTCCAACCCAAGCTCACGGGCAGTTTTAGGTACGGCTGGGCCCGACTTTTCCTGCGCATGCAACAGTGAAGAAAAGAGCAAACTCAAAGCCGGGAGTAACCGCATGATTCGTCTCATGATCCGGGATGCCTTGGGTGTAATAATTTAGATACCAGTCCGGTCCACCCGGTTTGATGGGAAGCACCTACGCCCCTTCCATTATCGCCATGGAAGTACTCATAAAACAGCATATAATCCTTGAAATAGGGATCTTTCTGCAACAAGTCATAGTGACCAAATACGGCCCTTCTTCCCTGATCATCTCTTCTGAATATTTTCAGAAGTCGGCTGGAAATTTCATCAGCTACCTGGTCGAGGTTCAGGAATTTTCCACTACCGGTTGGATATTCAACTTTCAATGCATCACCATAATAAAAATGATAGCGTTGAAGCGATTCTATTATCAGGTAGTTGAGTGGGAACCAGATAGGACCCCGCCAGTTGGAATTACCTCCAAACATGCTACTGTCCGATTCCGCGGGCAGGTATTTCACGCCAAAACGATTTCCATCCACCCTGATTTCATAGGGATGATCTTCATGGTATTTGGAAAGCGCTCTTAATCCGTAGTCGCTCAAAAACTCGGTCTCATCTAACAGGCGGGTAAGTATAGCCACCAGTTTATCCGCCCGGATCAGTGAAAGCAGGTGCTTGGAATTGGAGAGCATATTTGACCATTCGGAAATTACGGAGGCATAAGCGGATTTATTTCTCAGGAACCAATCCATCCGTTCCACGAATTCCGGGATTTGCTGAAAGAGTTCATGCTCGATCACTTCTACTGCAAAA
>JALOMU010000252.1 GCA_025455285.1 Flavihumibacter sp. | reverse complement strand
ATCAGACCATCATTGTAAAAGTTTTCGAGATTGGGAATAATTGCTGCCTGTTTGAAAAAACTATCGGTTTTATACAAACGAACATATTCCACATTCAGCGGACTGTAGTACCAGTTCCGGTTCTTCGCATTCGTCCATTCATAACCGATTGCAGTATTAATAGATTGTACCCGTAAGAAATCACGCAGATTGGTGATAGAACCACTGGCAGAAAGTAAGGTACGGGAACTCTGCAACCTGCGTTCCCGTTGGATTTTGAAGGGTGTTACAAATTTTGGTATGGTAAAACTCTGCGTAATGCTGGTTTGAAAAGTTTGAATAATCCTGCCCTGGTTACCCAATTCAATACCAAAACGAAAATTGGTGCTTGCTAGTACGGATTGTTTACTTAGGTTACGGTCCTGCAATCCGAAATTGAGCGCCAGACCGAACAGGTTGGTAGTGGTTATAAGATCTGTTGCGTTTCGGCTGGCTTCCACATCCACTGAAATATTCTGTTTTTTGGCGAGGTACATATTAACATCTGCATCTACCACGCCGAGACTGTCAACAGGAAATAAGTCGATACCGACCTGTTGCCAGGCACTCATCTGCTGAAAGACATTATTAGTCCGGTACACATCTTTTTGCCGGTACAGATTGCCCGGGGTCATCTGGTTGTTACGGATAAGAAAAGAAGGTTTGGTCATGTTACGTGAGCGAATCACACTGATATTTCTGCGGCTAACTGTATCTTTTTTGCCGAACATAGAACTGTCAGCCACAATGGACAGATCCGGATAAAACCGAATGTATCGAAATCGGTATTGCTGAAGGTGTTCCGGGTTTTCTGTACCCCGTTGTTTGAAAATAATATCAATTTGAGGGTTCTCTCTTCGCTTCTGAACTTCTTCCAATAAACGGATCTGTTCGAAAGGGTCAAGTCCCGGATCAATCAATGCCGCTACAATGGTGTCCACCTCTGCATATACATCCTGTCTGGTTATTTTCAAATACCCATTGTCGCGGAATACATTTAACATCCGGTCAATTTCTGCAGATATCTTTTCATTGGAATAGGGGTCTCCTTTTTTCAGTGTACTTTCTTTCCTGGAGTTCTGTACCAGAGTTTGCAGCGTGCTGTCGCGAAAATCAAAGCCTATGGAATCGAGTCGTAATACTTTCCCCGGATTAACGCGAAAGGTAGTAGTCACTCTTTTTTGATCTTCGACCTGGGTGAGTGAACTATCCCAGCTGATCTGTCCATACATATATCCATACGCGCGCAGGAGGTCGTCAATGTAACGGACGGATTCAACTGCATAGGAAGTGTCGAATATAGCTGGCCGGTCGAGTTGTTTTTTTAAAAAGCCCTTTTTGCTATAGCGGACCTGCAGGCTGTCAGATAACTGGTTTTCGATTTTACTGATAAGATTTGCCCTTTCGGTGGAAGGAAGTTTCGCATCCAGTTTGATCGTAGTTTTATAGACAAAGGGCTGGGGACTGGGATAATTTTTTATGACCTTGCACCCCGTAACCAGGAACAACAAAGCGTAACCATACACCCGGAGCCAGCTTGTTCGGATGTGGTTGTTCTTGGTAAAAGGCATAGTTGATTGAAAAATAATGCAAATGATGACGAAAAATCAGGCCAAATATATCCAAAGTTTGAGCCATAAAAAATTCAGAGATGAGGAGGGCGTATTTGTAGCAGAAGGAACTAAAACCGTAGCAGAACTACTTTCACTGTCACATATGCGGCCCAGGCAGGTATATGGATTGGAAAGCTGGTGGCAGCTTCATCCGGAATGGGAATCGGCCAGTTGGGCTGTGATGATTACCGAAGCGGAACTTGAAAAAATATCCTTCCTAAAGACACCCAACCAGGTAGTAGCGGTTTTTGAAAAGCCGGATCTCACCATTGAACCCGGTGGCTGGCAATTATTATTGGATGGGATCCAGGACCCCGGAAATATGGGTACCATCATCCGGATTGCCGACTGGTTTGGCATTCAGCAAATTATTTGCAGTGAGGATGCTGCCGATGCTTTTAATCCCAAAGTAGTACAGAGTACCATGGCCAGCATTGGCAGGGTTGAAATCATTTACACAGACCTGGTTGCCTATGTGAAAGCACATGCACACCGTGATTTTATTGCAGCTACCCTGGATGGTACCCCCTTAAAAGAGCTCAAAATCCATCAGCCTGCCGCGCTGGTAATCGGAAATGAATCCAAAGGTATTCGCCCTGAATTACGCGAAGTGTTACGCCACTTCGTAACCATTCCCCGGAGAGGTGCCGCAGAATCGCTCAATGCTGCTGTAGCCACAGGGATAATATTGGCAGGGATGGTGGAGTAAGGGAAGAATGGAGGAAAGGAAGAATGGAATAAAGGAGGAAAGGAAGAATGGAATAAAGGAAACGGGAGACAGCGGAGACAGGGGCATGGAAGAGGAGACAAAGGAGAAGGGAAATAAAGGTCCGTTTTCCATTCTTCCTTTCCTCCATCTCTTCCCTTCTCACATCTCACGTCTGACGTTTCACCCTTCTTTCACTTTTCACCTTTCACCTTTCACTTCCATTGTATTGCCTTCACCGGCTGAATTTTTCTGACAATAAGGCTAGGGATTGTCAGGACTGCGATACAGATAAGAAAAGTTCCCATGTTCACAGCTACTATCTGCCAGGGAATAACCAGGACTTCCGCTTTGTCAATATAATACATGTCTTCCGGCAGGCGGATAAACTTGAATTTATTCTGAAGCCACAACAATGTAAAACCAAGCAGGTTGCCAAATCCAATACCCATAAGGGTAATAATGGCACCGTTGTACAGGAAAATATGCTGGATAGTACGGTCACTAGCCCCCAGCGCTTTAAGAATACCTACCATCCGCGTGCGTTCCAGTACCAGGATGATGAGGCAGGTGATCAGATTCAGTACAGCTACGATGATCATAATGATCAGCGTGATTCCTATGGTCTGGTCTTGAAGTGATAACCAATCAAAGATATTTGGGTATATTTCAAAGATGGTTTTGCTGTTCCAAAGCATTGGCAAGCGGCTGAAAATTGCTTCATTCATCAGGTCCATGTCTTCCTGCTTTTCAAGAAACACTTCATATCCGCCCACCTGGTTTGGCAACCAGTTATTAAGTCGCTGTATAAGCCGGAGATCCCCCATTGCAATGAGTTTGTCGTACTCTTCAATTCCGGTTTTGTAGATGCCCGAAACCGTTAGTTTGCGTGCCCTCGGCGGACTGCCATCGCTCTGGATAAAATAGATCAGCACCTGATCGTTGGTTTTAAGTTTGAGTTGTCCGGCTGTATAAGCACTTAAAACGATTTCATTACTGTAACCGGAGTCGGGGAATTGCATCCAACGCCCCTCTTTCAGGAAACTTTCTAATCGCACCGAATCATACAGCTGATCAATCCCTTTAAAAAGGACTCCTTCCAGGCTTTCCGCAGTTTTTAAGATTGCGTTTTTGGTTGCGTAGGCCTGGATCCCTCGAATCCCTGCAAGTATTTTTGGAAGCTGTTCTACCGTATCATTCCGGTCGATCGGGTATTCTTCAGAAATTACGGATTTGGTAGGTTCATAATGTTGTACACGGATATGTCCCCAGAAATTGAAGATTTTCTGACTGATGGCCGACTGAAAGCCATTGGTAAATGCAAGTGCCAGGATCATGGCAGCTACGCTGATCGTAGTTGCAGCAATCGCCAGCCGGATGATAAACCGGGAAAAGGATTGATTATTGTTGAAAGCAACTTTGCGTGCAATAAATCCGGCGATATTCAATCGGCATGGTTTTAGTCGCCAAATATAGGTGAGAAAACTATTTTTAACCGGATGCGTTTTGTAGATTGCTACCTGTGAAACAATCACCAAGAAAAAATTTCATGTATAGAAAACTGTTATTTAGCTGGGTGTTTTCCTGTATTGGTTGTGCGGCCCTGGCTCAGCAAATAGAACCAGATCAGGTTTATCAGACGAATATTCAACAGGTGAAATTATTTCCGGTGGGTAATCCATTAGGGTATCCGGTTATCCGGCTGGGCTCGGCTGATCAGTTGGAACTTCATTTTGATGACAGGGAAGGAGG
>JALOMU010000251.1 GCA_025455285.1 Flavihumibacter sp. | reverse complement strand
TAAAAGGTACACTAATAAAAGCACCCATTTGAGCTGGGATTCCTGATAGGTTCGGGCTTTACTCGCCCAGCGTATTCGTTGCTGAAGGAAGCTGGTGATATCGGGCATGGCAGCTGTTTCAACGATTGCCTTTCTACTTTTCAGGTAAGCAGATTTACCAGGAAAGTGTAGAGCAATTTTTTGATGCAGCAGCATGTCGTCTCCGGAAGCAAGCTGGTCTATTCCATCAAATCCGTTGACATCGAGAAAAGCGGATTTCAAATAAGATAGATTGGCGCCATTGCTCATCGCATGAAAGCCTTTGGAAATGGAAGCACCGGTGATTCCCTGGAGGCTGATAAAATCAAGTGCCTGGAAATGGGTGAGCCAGGAAGAACCGCGACGAATTTTTACCGGTCCGGATATAAAGCAGGCGCCTGTTTTCTGCTGGCAAAAAACATGTTGAAGGATCCAGTCGGGGGGCAGTAAACAATCTGCATCCGTTGTCAGTATCAGCTCCCCGGATGCATCGGCAATACCGGTTTCAAGCGCCTTTTTTTTATAGGAATTAAGTGGTAGTCCGGGTAGCTTGTCCTCCAGCCGTATCAGTTTAATTCCCTGGTTCGCATATTCCTTCACAATTGCAGCGGTGCTGTCTTCGGAATGATCATCTATTACAATACATTCCCGCAATTCAAAAGGATAGCTTTGTTTCAGATAAGATTCTATACAGGAACGGATATTGGCGGCTTCATTCCTTGCTGGAATCAAAACAGTAGTTTTTAATGCAGGTGAAAAGTTTGCCGGAATCTCATCTAACGCGGTTAGTGCCTTCCAGCTCCGGTGGTAGAAAGCTATAAGTGCGGTGTAAAAAACCAGCAGCAGCAATGTTATGAATACCAGAATGGTCATCGGTTGGAAGTATAGGCGGCTGGATTTTGAATAGGAAGCCGGATTGCTGCGGCAATATTAGGCGTAATGGCCGGATCGAGCAAACGGTGACCTGCATTAAGCAGGATGGTTGTTGATATAACAGCATCATTTTCCTCTATCCAACGGCCATGCGAAGCTGGTATGATCCGGTCAAATTTTCCGAAGAATTGCCTTAGTGGAATTTGATTTGTTATCAGTTGATCTCTTAATTCCGCTTTGTTTACTTTAAAGTTTTTATAGAAGGTCCAACGCTCATACAAATCTTTCCTGGCCTTTTCCTGCATCAGGAACTGAATGGAGAATTTGTAGATTCCCGGATGCAGCAGTTTAAGTGACCTGGCAATTTTCATGGATTTCAGAAACCATTGAGGTTGTTGCATCGTAAACCTAAAGAGGCGATTCCCCCATCCTGTTTGGGTGGCGATCCAATACCAGGGGTTACGATGAAAACCATCCGGCGCAAACAACCAGACTTCTTCTACTGGCAACCTGTTGTTAGCTGCCAGACAGCTGACCAAACGCCCTCCCATGGAATAGCCCGCGAGTACCAGAGAATTAAACCCATGCTCCAGCATCAGCAATCGGATTATTTCTTCCAGGTCGGTGGGCGCAAAGGGGGAGGCAGCTTGCCAAACTGATTTCCCATGAAGCGGCAGATCGGGACAAATAAACGTATACTCTCTGCTCATTTCAGCAGCCAGGGAGTGAAAGGAAATTCCGCTTTCACCATAGCCATGAAGAGCGATAACCCAACGGGGACCGTTCCCGATCAGCTGATAATGCAGGTATTGATTCCGGAAGGAAATCTTCATGTTGGAAAGCGGATTTTTTTCCGTCCGAAATTAGCAGGAAAAGATTGCAGGAGTCAATAAAATTTAGTACATTCGAATAGTTGTTTAACTAACTATATGCCAAACAACCAATTTAAGAAAGGCGAGTTATACAGTTTTATTACAGGTAAGGCATCGACAGCAATAGCCAGGCGGTTACAAAAAAAGTTCAATTCGGCCCAACTGAACCTGACCATTGAGCAATGGAGTGTATTGTATCATTTATGGAAAGAGGATGGGATTAGTCAGCAGGAATTATGTAACGCCACTTTCCGGGATAAACCCAGTATTACGCGACTGGTGGACAATCTCGAAAGGCTGAAACTGGTAAAGCGGGTAGCATCGAAAGAAGATCGCCGGATGAATATGATTTACCTGACACCGGAAGCAAGAAAGATGCAGGAAGCATCGATGGACCTGGCGGAAGAGACCTTGAATGAAGCGCTGACAGGCGTTCCGGCAGATCAGGTGGAGATATGTAAAGCGGTGTTGCAGATTGTCTATGATAATTTAAAGTGAGACGTGAGACGTGAAACGTGCAAATAGAGAGATCCATTAACTATTTAATCTTATAACAATGTCCAGTGCATCCCAACAACAAGCGACCGTCCTGAAGGGTGGTGAATGGCTGATCAAAGAAAGTTCTCCGTTTGAAACCTTTATTCCGGAGGATTTTAATGAAGAGCAGCAAATGGTAAAAGACATGTGTGCCAGTTTCCTGGACACGGAAGTATTACCTATTGTAGACAGGATTGATAAATTGGAGCAGGGCTTGATGCCTTCCCTGGTGGAGAAGGCGGGCGAGCAGGGTTTGCTGGGTACATCCATTCCGGAGGAATTTGGCGGACTGGGGAAAGATTTCATTACTGCTACCCTGGTGAACGAAGGCCTGGGCGGTGGATTTTCTTTTTCAGTAGCCGTTGCTGCACATACCGGAATAGGTACATTGCCCATACTTTATTTTGGAACACCGGAGCAGAAAACAAGGTATATTCCTAAGCTGGCTACTGGCGAGTGGAAAGGTGCGTATGGATTGACAGAGCCGAATTCAGGTTCTGATGCATTAGGCGCCAAAACCACGGCTAAGCTATCTGAAGACGGAAAACATTATATCCTGAATGGGCAGAAATGCTGGATCACCAATGGCGGCTTTGCTGATGTCTATACTGTGTTTGCCAAAGTGGATGGCGATAAGTTTACCGGTTTTATTGTAGAGCGCGGAATGGAAGGATTTACGCAGGGTCCGGAAGAACACAAAATGGGTATCAAGGGATCCTCAACTGTACAATTGTATTTCCAGGATTGCAAAGTGCCGGTTGAAAATGTATTGGGGGAGATCGGTAAGGGGCATATCATCGCTTTTAATATTCTGAATATTGGTCGCCTTAAATTATGTGCCGCCGCACTGGGTGGAGCCAAGCGAGCATTTAATACCTCCATCGAGTATGCCAATACCCGGGAGCAGTTCAAACAGCCCATCAGCAATTTCGGTGCAATCAAAAACAAAATTGCGGAGATGGCCATCCAGATCTGGGTATGTGAATCGGCACTTTACCGCTCCAGTAAATGGATCGATAATAAAGAAGTGGAATTACTTGGCAGCGGCAAACCCTTTAATGAAGCGTTGTTAGGCGCTGCAGAAGAATACGCTATTGAATGTGCCATGCTTAAAGTATTTGGAAGTGAGGTATTGGACTTCGTGGTGGATGAAGGGGTACAGATCCATGGTGGAAATGGATACAGTGATGAATACATCATTTCAAAAGCGTATCGCGATAGCCGGATTAACCGGATCTATGAAGGCACGAATGAAATCAACCGTTTGCTTACCGTTGATATGGTTTTGAAGCGCGCCATGAAAGGCAAGTTGGATTTGTTGAACCCGGCTATGGCAGTTATGAAAGAACTCATGAGCATTCCAGATTTTAGTTCGGGGGATCAGCAACCATTTGATGCTGAGAAAAAACTCATCGCGAATTTCAAAAAGGCCATCCTTATGACTGCAGGTGCGGCTGTACAGAAGTTACAGATGAAAATTGAAGCTGAACAGGAAATCCTGATGAATATCGCTGATATGGCCATCCTGACCTATAATGCAGAGTCGGCCTTACTGCGACTCATGAAGCTGACCGACCAGCGGGGAGAAGGACAATGCCAGTTGGAAGCAGATATAGCAAGAACCTATCTCTATGATGTTGCTGATAAGATCAACAAATATGGTAAAGACGCCATTAATGCCTTTGCGGATGGTGATGAGCAGCGTATGATGCTACTGGGCTTGAAACGCTTCACTAAAGCAGCGGCCTTGAACAGCAAGGAAGCAAGGAGAAGGATCTCGGCGAAAATACTTGC
>JALOMU010000250.1 GCA_025455285.1 Flavihumibacter sp. | reverse complement strand
ATCTCCACGATCCACAAAGTTGTTTTCACCCGATCCTTCAATTGTTACTTTAATAACCGAACAATTGGCATCGTTGGTTCTGTTGATTGCCGCAATCAATACTACGAGCAGGGTTGCACCCACCAGCATCCAGCTGAGGGCTACCAACACTTTTCGTATACTGATTTTTTTACCCGGCATGTTCTTCAATTAATTTTGCAATCGGCAGAACCAGCGCATCAATGTCTCCGGCTCCGGCCGTTATCAATAAATGCAACTGCTCTTTATTAGTCAATATTGTTTCCTTAATATGATTCAGTAAAGCAGCTTTCTCAATCAGTTGAACTTTTCCCGCTTGCATCTGATTCGCGATCAATGCGCTCTCCACTCCTTCCATTGGCAATTCTCTTGCCGGATAAATCGGCAACAGCAATACCTTATCAGCCTGGTTGAGTGCCTTAGCAAATCCCAATGACAAATCATGGGTTCTTGAATACAGGTGCGGTTGAAAAATCACAGTGCAGACACGATCCGGAAACAAGGCTTTGGCTCCATTAATCAACGCATTCAATTCTTCCGGATGGTGTGCATAATCATCTACAAAGACCATGCGAGAACTTTTCACTACATACTCAAATCTTCTTTTCACACCTTTAAATGCTGCAATTGCTTCTTTAATTTTTTCCGGACTTATTCCTAACTGCTGTGCGATGGCGATCGCCACTAATGCATTCTCTACATTATGAAGTCCGCCCATATGCAGTTCTACATCATTCAGTTCGATATCCGGCAGTTTTACAGAAAAAGTATAACTGCCATCCTGCATACGAATATCTTTCGCGTAGATATCGGCATTGGTATTATCAAGGCTATACGTAAAATGTTTACCGGCCCTTAGCTCAGAGGATCTGGGTAATCCATATTTGCTGAATAATAGTCCCTGCGGTTTCAGTTTTTGAGAAAACTCAATAAACGCGTCCTGCAGATTTTTCTCTGTTCCATAAATATCCAGGTGATCCGGATCCATAGAACTAATCACGGCAATATCCGGATGCAGGCGTAAAAAGCTGCGATCGTACTCATCGGCTTCAATCACGGCTACATTTCGGGAATCGCTCCAGAAATTAGTCTGGTAATTCACACTGATACCTCCCAGAAATGCATTACAGCCATAACCTGTGTGTCGCAACACATGAGCTGTCATCGTAGTAGTGGTGGTTTTACCGTGTGTTCCACCAATACAGATATTGAACGAACTGTTACTGATAATACCCAATACTTCACTCCGTTTCAGCACAGGAAGTTCCTGCTGTTGGTAATAAAGCAGTTCAGTGTGTTGTTTCGGTACGGCAGGTGTATAAACCACCAGATCCGGATGTTTTGGAATCAGTTCCAGGTTTTCTTCAAAATGAATCGCTATACCTTCTTCTTCCAGTTGTTCTGTAAGGGGCGTAGGAGTTTTATCATATCCGCTAACGGTTTTCCCAAGTGCATTGAAATAACGCGCGAGTGCACTCATTCCGATACCGCCGATACCGATGAAATAAACGGTTTGTATGTCTTTAACGGATAGCAAGTTTATTGTAATAAATGTTTCGCAATTAATTCATCGGCATCCCGGATTGCCAGGAGGGCCAGTTTTTTTGTCATGGATTCCCGTTTAACAGGGTCTTCCATCAACCGGATCGCTGTAGTCACCAGCTGTTTAGCAACCTCTCCATCCCTTACCATAATCCCTGCTTCTTCTTTTACCAGGTAACCCGCATTCACCGTTTGGTGGTCTTCTGCTGCAAAGGGATAGGGTACCAATACAGCAGGTTTATGAACTACAGAGATTTCAGCAATGCTCATTGCTCCCGCTCTGGAGATCAATACATCCGCCGCAGCATAAGCATACTCCATCTCTTTGATAAAATCATTCACCCAGATTCCTTTTCGGTTATTCGTTGCCGTTTTAGCGGTCCCGGCAAATGGTTTACCCGTTTGCCAGATTAACTGAATACCTGCTGCCTGCAGAGCATCCAGTCCGGCTGCAATAGCTTCATTGATACTTTTAGCACCCAGGCTCCCGCCCACCGAAAGAAGGATCGGGCGCTCCGGATCCAATCCAAAAAATCGGGCTGCACCCGTTTTTGATAATTGGCAGTTCACAATATTGGAACGTACCGGATTTCCACTCACCACGATTTTATCTGCCGGAAAAAATTTCTCCATTCCAGGTGTAGCAACAAATACAGTCTCTGCCTTCTTCCCAAGTAACTGATTGGTTTTTCCGGCAAAAGAATTTGCTTCATGCAAAAAAGTTGGAATCCCTTGTTGCTGTGCATATTTCAATACCGGAAAACTGGAATATCCGCCTACACCAAACACCAGGTCGGGTTGAAACCGGGAAAAAATCCTGCGTACCTGGAAAAAACTTTTGATCAGTTTAAAGGGAAGTGAAATATTTTTCCAGAGTGCCGTGCGATTGAATCCCGCAATATCAAGCCCTTCTATCTGGTAACCGGCCTGCGGCACTTTTTCCATTTCCATCTTTCCTTTGGCACCAATGAACAGAATTTCGGTTGAAGGCGACAGTTTTTTTATAGCATTGGCCACTGCCACTGCCGGAAAGATATGCCCGCCGGTTCCTCCTCCTGCTATGATGATGCGCTTAGCCATGGGCTACCTCCTTTTCGTCTTGCGTTTCTTCTTCCTCTTCTTCCTCCTCTTTTCCTTCCAGCTGATTTTTCTCTACAAATCGGGATACACTCAGAATGATTCCGATTGCCGTACAGGTAAATAAAAAGCTGCTTCCTCCCATACTTACCAGGGGAAGTGTTACCCCGGTTACCGGAAACAGGTTCACGTTGACCGCCATATTGGTCATGGCCTGAATTACGAGCGTAAAGCTCAATGCCAAAGCCAGGAATGCGCCAAAGGCAAACGGACATTTCCGGAACAATTGAATGCTTCTGAATAAAAACACGAGGTATACAAACAACACAAATGCTCCTCCCGCAATACCATATTCTTCTATGATGATCGCATATATAAAATCAGAATACGGGTGTGGAAGGAAGTTTCGTTGTTCACTATTACCCGGACCTAATCCCATCCAGCCTCCTTTTGCGATCGCTATTTTAGCCTGGTTAACCTGGTAATTGTCTTCGTCATTTTTCTGATCACTTCCATACATAAAGCTTTCCACCCGGTTTACCCAGGTAGCCACCCTTGCTGTTAGCTTATTGCGATTTTCCACCTTAGGCGCCACGCCGTTTCCTTCTTTGTGCTGCCATACCGCCATCAGAATCAGTATCACTACCGGAATCATGGCAATCAGGCCGGTATAAAACAGGTGCTTCATACTGGCTCTCCCGATGAACAGTAGAACCATACTAGTGGCTCCAACCAACAGGGCCGTGGACAGGTTGGCCGGAGCAATGAATACACATACCAGGCCTACCGGTATGATCAGCGGTAGAAATCCTTTTTTGAAATCCTTGATTACTTCCTGCTTTTTACTCAGCATCCGGCTCAGGTACATGAACAATACCAGCTTTGCAAGGTCGGATGTTTGAAATGTTAGATTAATAATTGGCAGTTTGATCCAGCGACTTCCTTCATTCAGCCGAACTCCAAAAAACAGGGTGTAGATAAGGAGTGGAATGACCAGCCAGAACAACACTTTCGACACACGGGAATAAATGGTATAATTCACCTGGTGGAAAAAATAAATCAGCACCAGTCCCACACCGATAAACACCACCTGCTTGAACAGGTAGATTTCGGTATTCCCCTTATACATTTTATAAGCCAATGAACCAGTGGAACTATAAATAACCAGCAACGACATCAGTGCCAGGAGCACTACCAGTGCCCAGATCACTTTATCGCCTTTGGTTTTATTTAAGAGTTGGTTCATGATTGTTGTTTTTTCTTCGCTTCACCGGTCGGGTGGCACCCGACCGGTGGAGCGTTAGAGCGCTAATACTGCTTCTTTGAATTGCTTGCCGCGGTCTTCGTAATTTTTAAACAGATCGAAGCTGGCACAAGCCGGACTCAGTAACACCACATCACCCTTGTTCGATAGCTGGAAAGCGGAATGCACGGCTTCTGCTGCACTTCCCGTATTCACCATAAC
>JALOMU010000249.1 GCA_025455285.1 Flavihumibacter sp. | reverse complement strand
GGATGGACGCTACTGGCAGGGAGGTGTATGGGCACCAACGAACTACATGGTAATTGCCGGGCTGAGACAAAACAACCTTCACCCGCTGGCCTTTGAGCTCGCCAAAAAACACCACCAGCAGGTATTACAGGTGTTCAAAGACACTGGCACGTTCTGGGAATATTATGCTCCTGAAACAACTACTCCCGGGTTGCTGGCAAGACCTGATTTTATCGGCTGGACCGGCCTCGTACCGATCTCCATTTTATTTGAAGGAATTTTTGGAATCCGATCCAGCATTCAAACGAATACCATCAATTGGGATGTACGACTGACAGAGGAACACGGAATTGACCGCTACCCGATTGGAAAGGAAGGTATTTTATCATTACAGGCTGCAGCAAGAACCAGCGAAAAACAAAAACCTTCCCTGACCATCCAATCAAATCTTCCACTCAAATTAAAACTCAGTTGGGCAGGTGGTTCGGATACTTTTGATATTAAACCCGGAATGAATAAAATATAAGTTTACGCACAATCCATAACTGCAATAAAATCGATATCAATGGCTGCCTGCAGATGAATCTTATCACCACCACTGGCACGCACCCGAACAAGCGCCTTTCTGAGTTCATTCTGGATATCCTTGATCCTGCGTTCAGAGTGTAAAACCTCTTCAATGGTAGGCTCTTTGGCTGCCAGTCTTTCTTCATGAAAGGCAACCTTTGCCTTAACTATTGCATTTAATAATTTTTCAGTTTCTGCTACTGTAAAATGCCCGTCAATTAAATGAATCTGCATGATCAATGTTTCAACAAAAATCTGCCCGGCGGTTCATATATTTTCATTTATATTTTAAATGGATTCTATAAATATTGTTCATACCAGTTAAATCGCTGCTCAATAATCTCTTTTTTTGTTTTCCTGACATAGTCAAGATAGGCTTTTGCTATGGGTGAGAACATCTTTCCTTTTAACCAGATCATACTCCATTTGGTAGAAATGGGCAGTCCCTTTACCGGAATAATTCGTAACACACCAGCATTCAGTTCATTTTTTATACCGATCAATGGCATAATGGAATAGCCCAACCCCGCTATCACAGCTTGTTTGACGGCCTCATTGGAAGTGAGTTCTACTTTTTTTACTGCGGTAATCCGGTTTCGTTCAATGAATCGTTCCATGGTCATTCGGGTACCGGAGCCTTCCTCCCTGTAAATGAGCGGCAACTCCTCAAAAATGTTTTTATCGTATGATTTCTTTTGAAACTGTGATGAAGAGCTACCTACCAAAAATAATTTGTTCTGCATCAGTTCAAGCTTATCTATATTCAGGTTAGGTGGCAGAATCGATACCAGTGAAAAATCCACTTCGTTATCCTGTAAGGATTCAATCACCCTGGATTTATTGGTCACGTCCATTTGCAGCTGAACCCCCGGATGTTCCTTCATAAAACCGGATAAAAAATAAGGCATTACGTATTTCCCTGTTGATACAATGGAGATTTTGAGTCGCCCTACCAGTTGCCCCTTGAACTCCATCGTTTTCATATTGATAGCCTGCACCTGGTTAAGAATCTCTTCAGCAGCCAGAGCGATTTCCTTGCCAAAATCAGTAATATAAATTTTTCGTCCAACGATCTCCGTAAGCGGAATATCAAACTGGTGCTGAAAATTCCGCAGCTGTATCGAAACCGCCGGTTGCGTCAGATGCAACTCTTCCGCCGCCTGTGTAATACTTTTGGTTTGCGTGATCTTTAAAAAAATCTGTAGTTGATGGAGTGTATAGTTCATAAACAGTATTTATGCATCCAATAATTAATATAAATATCGTTTAAGTATAAAACTACTGAATTTTGCGACCGAAAAAAAAAGCAAACCACCATCATGAATTTAACAGCAAGCCTGCTTTCTCCTATGGTCCTCGCCTTTTTGCTTGGTATTATAGCTACCCGGCTGAAAAGCGACCTTAAATTTCCGGAGTCATTACACCAGTCGCTCACCATCTACCTGATGATTGCCATCGGTATGAAAGGCGGCTATAAATTATCCACTGTAAATTTCAGTGAGATGATTGTACCCTTACTGGCGGCTGTTTTACTAAGCTGTTGTATTCCTGTCTGGACCTATTGGATCATGCGCAAGTCAGGCAAATTTGATGTGTACAATGCAGGGGCCCTGGCAGCTCATTATGGGTCGGTATCAGTAGCCACTTTCAGTGCAGCCATCGCTTTCCATGAAAGCAGCAAAATCGAATACGAAGGCTTTATGCCGGGTTTACTGGCCATAATGGAGATCCCAGGCATTCTGATAGCGCTTACACTTGTTCGACTGTATGCCCCCAACCGCCAGGATTCAAAACCGGCATCCATAGACCAGATAGCACGGGAATTACTGGCAGGTAAAAGTACACTCCTGTTAATAGGGTTTCTGATTATTGGCTGGCTGGTAGGGCAAACAGGTTGGGAACAGGTAGCCCCCTTGCTGGATGTGCCCTTTAAAGGATTACTGACATTGTTTTTGCTGGAAGCCGGACTAGCAGCCGGCAGGCGCCTCACAGATTTCAAAAAAGCGGGCTGGATACTGGCTGTCTTCGGGATCCTATTTCCGGTGCTCCATGCCATTGCCGGTATCGTAATCGGTCATATGGCCGGACTCAGCATTGGCGGTGCTACCATCCTGGGCATTCTGGCAGCCAGTGCTTCTTATATTGCCGCTCCGGCAGCCTGCAGGGTCGCCCTTCCGGAAGCCAATCCCTCTTATTATCTCACGGCCGCGCTTGCCATCACCTTTCCCTTTAATATCATATTCGGAATTCCCCTGTACCGTCAACTAGCACTCTACCTTTGCGGATAAGACCCATGCAATTCAATTGCTTCAATCAGTTGCTAAAAACGGTATTGAATAATGCTTCCACCGATCTTACCGCCCCTTCCATATAACCACCAAACGCTGTAGCCGTTTCAGTGTTGCAGAAGAACAACCGATCTTTCATATACCCTCTTTGTAACACTGGATGACCATTGTTTTGATGAGGCCTTTGGGCGATTGGATTACCGGAAACGAGCATGTCATCCATCCAGATTTTATCCTGGTAGCTCAAAACATCTCCCGATTTTTCTCCGAGCAACCCTACGAGTTGTTGCAAAACCAGTTCTTTTCGAACAGCTGCTGTGTAATTAGCTGCTCCACCATTTAGAAAACCGGTAAATCCGAATTTGGTTGTATCGAAATTGGTATGATCATACATTTCCATCACGATGCCGGCATGTGAATACAGCATGCCTGAGTACCCGGCCTCGCGCCAGAAGGGTGCTGCATATTCAATGGTGAATTTAATCGAACCAGCCATCCAGGTTTGAACCGATGGCAATACCATTGTAAGTGACTCCGGCAAAGCAGGACTATATTGAATGCTAACACTGGCTAATTGTGGAGGAATACAAAGGATTACTTTATGTGCTGAATAATGATTACCCGTTCTGGTTAGGATTTCCAATCCCTTTTCAGTTTCATGAATTTCCTGCACCCGCTGCTTCAAATGAATGACAGTTGCCGGTAATTGCGCAGCCAGTTTTGTAATAAGTGCACCAGTTCCACCGGCTATCCGGTAGGATGGCGCTTCTGATTCCGGAATATAAAATTTCTGCGGAGGTTCAAAGGACTTGGTCTGAAATAGGGAAACACCGGCAGAAAACTGGGGATATTTATCCAGATTCAATTTTCCGAGCAGGGCCAGCAAGCGGGGATGCATATCCGAAAACCAGGTTGCCCCGAGTTCCATCGGAGTAGCTTCAACTCCCTGAATCGTATGGATCCGCCCACCCAACCGGTCCGTAGCCTCCAGTACTACAACCTCTTTGCCGGCCTCCTGCAATAAATTCGCGAGATAGAGCCCACTTAATCCTGCGCCTATGATTAGTATTTTTTCCATGTTTTGCCTAACAGTTAAACATCTTACTGACAAATAATCGTTTTTTATTGTCAATTATAGATAACAATAAAAAAGCCGACTCATCACTGAATCGGCTTTTTTGTGCCCGGGACGGGAATCGAACCCGTACTCGCTTTTTCGGCGAACAGGATTTTAAGTCCTGCGTGTCTACCAGTTCCACCACCCGGGCAAAACATCCAC
>JALOMU010000248.1 GCA_025455285.1 Flavihumibacter sp. | reverse complement strand
AGGCGACTATGCCTGGCTTTGAAAAAATTTCTTTTTGAATGCTCGGAGTCAATAATTCCAAATAACTGTCCATCTACCCAAATAGGAATCGTAATTTCAGAATTCCGGCGTTTGTCATCAATAACATAACGTGCATCCCGGGTTGTATTTCCAATTCGTTCTGCTTTACCGGTTTGGGCAACTGCTCCTACAATTCCTTTTCCCAACGGTATTTCCAGGTGGTTGATAATTTCTCTTGTTACATACGGACTTTTAGGGCCGGCTGCAGCCCTTTGGACCATTACTTTTCTCTCCGGATCGTATTGATAAATTACACAGTCTTCAAATTCCAGCAGTTTGATACAATTCAAAGCAACATCCCAGAAAATATCATCAATACTGGTTTTGCCGTAAAGGGAGGTGGCAAACTGGTTCAGAATTTTTGCGTCTTTAACTTTTTGGCGAAGTGGTTCAATAATTAAATAAAGCATCCCAATTCCAGCTATTAAAAGGCTAAGCAGGAACCAGGGTTGTTTCCAGAATGGTGCGGCAATCGTAAAATCAATGGGTGAACTGGTTGTAATAATATTTCCATCACTGTCTTTTGCCCTGATCCTGAAACAATAAGACCCATGTGAAAGATTTTGAAACGCGATGTGTTTGCTGGTAGTTGTGGTCCAGCTATCCGAGAATCCCTTTAATTGGTATTCAAAGTGCAAGGGTTGCATTCCATAGTATAATGCATCAATGCTAAAGCTGTGTAGTTTACTTTTATCTTTTCGCGCGATCAGGGGAAAACTTTCTTTTTCACTTCCTGGTTGCGGGTGGTACAGTAACAAACCTCCTGCTACCGCAACACCAACTTCTTTGTTTTTTTCATTATAAAAAATTCCATGCGGAT
Organism: Flavihumibacter sp.; assembly: GCA_025455285.1. GTDB lineage: Bacteria > Bacteroidota > Bacteroidia > Chitinophagales > Chitinophagaceae > Flavihumibacter. The sequence continues at coordinate 3,238 of JALOMU010000248.1, read as the reverse complement.
ACCTGGGATCAGAACCGAAAGTTGAAATCGACTGGATGTTTTGAACAAGATGCTCTACATCCGGTTGATGGATGTTGATATAGGAAAGGCCAGTTTCTGATAGCAGCCAAAGAATCGAATCTTCTCCTTTCGTCATTGCTATAAATTGATTGTGCTTTAATCCGTTTCGCATATCAAACGGACTAAAAGCCTGCTCAAATCCGGAGGCCTGGTTGTTTCGGTAAATTCCGCCCGCATTCGTAGCTACCCATAAGTGACCCCGCGAATCAATTTCTAAATCATGTACGAGGTTCAGATTTGCATATTGTACCAATCCATTTTTTTCATAATACGGCTGCAGACTTTTATTCTTATAGGAATATTCAATCAGGTAATTTCCATAGGTTCCTATCCACATTTTATCCTGTATGGAATCGTATGAAAATGAAGTTCCTGCTGTATTGAGCTTTTCTGCGCCAGTTGCCTTTAACTTTGAAAATTGGGATCCTTTCGTATCAAAGAGTAGTACACCCAGGTTAAAAGAACTAATCCATAATACCCCCTGGTTGTCCATTTCCAGGTCGCGGTATATGGGAAATGCTGCATCCTGGGGAGTTGGAAAGTGTTGAAGGGAATGATCTTTTTTATTGATTTGGTACAATCGATCTCTTGTTATTAACCACAATTGATTTTTCAGTTTTTTTACAGCATAGCAAGGCGATAGCTCTTTTCCCTTATTGTCTTTACGAATCAATTGGATCGCTCCTGTGTTTCTGGATAATACAAATAGTCCGGCAGGATCATTACTGCATACATAATAGGAATCGGATTCTTCATCAAAAAATACACCCCCCATCCGATTGGTTCCTTCCCTGTCAGGAATGGCTATCAATGGAAGAAAGGCAGCCGTTGCAAATTTGAAATCCTGCATAAACAATCCATTCGGAGTACCAATCCAACCAATCCCTGTTGAATCGAAATGGGTAGTGGTTACACCTCCTGGTGGTAATGAAAAATTGAGTGAAGGAATATTCCGATTGAGCGTAAGCTTGTTGGTTTTAATTCCTGCTTTCAGCAGCCCTTGTTCAGATGCGATCCAGCTTTCTTTTTCCAGTTTATTAGGAAGATAAGTGGATGGATAAGGTTCTTGTTCAGGAATCAATTCTTCGTACCTGCCGGACGATTCAGTATAACGAAAAACCTGTCCGCCTTCCAGCGAAACCCAAACCTGCTGGCTTTCTGCATCATATTGAATATCGATGATATCGGCATAATAGTTTCCGCCGATAAAGGTGAATTTGCGGGTTCTTGTATTCAGATGAACCAGTCCTTTATTGGATGCGAGCCAGAACTCCTGATTGTTTTTTTGCGCAAAGGATTGAATGGCATGATAACCTTCTATTGTTTTGGTACTACTAATGGTCTGCACAAAACCTGGCCAGTCATAATACTCGAATTTTCGGGTAGATGGATTGTAGGAAGTAAATTCTTTTACATCACAAGCGATCCAGAGTACACCAGTTTCATCCCATTTAAGATCCCAGATAAGAAAATTGTGCAGCGTGTTTGTATTAGTGCCCAGACTATCAGGCACCCAATTGGTCCAGGTATTGGTAAAAGCATCCAACCGGTTCAGCCCATTCATGGTTCCTACCCATATATTACCCTCTTTATCTCCTGTTATGCAGTTAATTATTTCGTTTGAAATTGAATTTTCCTTCGCTGGTTTGTAGATCGTGAAACTTTGACCATTGTATTTATTCAACCCATTTTTGGTTCCGATCCAGATATAACCTTTGGCATCTTTATAAATAGCCGTAATTCTATTGTCACTTAATCCATTGACTGTAGTAAGCAATCTTGCATTTAAGTACAACTGCGACCATCCCGTAGCATATATACAGGTGAAAAGGAGGAACAGTAAGCCTGATAATAGCTTCTGCAAGGGTTAACTTGTTTCTCTAATCTACTGTTTTTCAGGCGCAGTATAAAATCTTGAGAAAACATTAAGAATCGGAATAGTGTACGAAACTTTTCTAATGAGTAGTTTTTCCTTCCTAAACCGAATGATATGACTCAAAAACCGTCCAATGCTTTTGTTGGGGCATCATGGGTTGCCCTGGGTACAGGTGTTGTTGGTTATCTGGTTGGCTTATGGAGAGCCGACATGCCGCTCAATGAAAAAGGCTATTATTTCACTGTTTTAATGTTTGGTTTGTTTGCCGTTGTTTCCCTTCAAAAATCAGTACGCGATAAACTGGAAGGAATTCAGGTTACAGAAATTTACTACGGACTCTGTTGGTTTGGTACACTGTTGTCCATTGCTTTATTGATTATCGGATTGTGGAATGCGAGTTTACTGCCCAGCGAAAAAGGCTTTTATGCGTTTGCATTTTTACTGGGATTATTTGGTGCCATCACAGTTCAAAAAAATACAAGAGATCTGCTTAACAGCAGGAAAGAATAAGCGTATGCGTAAATGGAAAAGGGTTTTATTGGTGATTTGCTGCCTACTGCTGGCCGGCTTCCTTATTCCGGAGTCTTTCCGGATGCCGGTTAGTGGGGCCGATCGCAACAGTTATGCGCAGAATTCCTTCTGGTTTTATCCATGGGGTAGTTCCATCACCCATAAAGGAGTTGATATTTTCGCAAAAAAAGGAAAGACGGTGACTGCAGCTACACCAGGAATTGTAGTGTTTACTGGTGAGTTAAGTAAAGGTGGAAAAGTAGTGTTGATCCTGGGTCCGAAATGGAGATTTCATTATTATGCACATCTCGATGCTATTGAAACCAGCACGGGTTCTTATGTTAATCACCAGAGCAAAATCGGAACCGTTGGAACTACCGGTAATGCACAAGGTAAACCTGCCCATTTGCATTATTCCATCAAAACCTGGATTCCTTATTTCTGGAAAGCGGATAAATCAAGACAGGGTTGGAAAAAGATGTTCTACTTGAATCCGGTCGAGTATCTGAACGCGGCTGTTGGTTAATCAGCCAGTTGTTTTTTTCTTCCTTGAAGCGCGCCGGTACACCATAGTGCCCATATGATCAATACTGGCTGAAAAAACAATCGGATAAGCCTCGTGGTGTCAGAATTCAGTCCGAATGCATCCACTTTGTTGATGTATTGAGCAATATTTCCGGGAAAGATGAGCAGAAAAAAAAGTGCGGCGGCCCAGCCAACCTGTTGCCGCCGTGATTTTAATAACAACAAAGCAAGTCCCAGTCCAATTTCCACAAATCCTGAAAGTACCAC
>JALOMU010000247.1 GCA_025455285.1 Flavihumibacter sp. | reverse complement strand
TAAGCGTTCCTGTATAGGGAACCACTAGCAATGCAAGTGTATAACCAATAAATTTGGCTGGTATATCGCCTGAACTAACCACCCCAAAGAGGCGTTTGCTTTGCCGTATATTAAACAATCGTGAAGCAATTCCCCAGAACTCCAGGTTGTTTAAGAGATAAAGTACATAAAACCAGGCTAAACTCACATAGTATAACCAGTTATCAGTGATTACGGTACTGCTTACCCTTACCAGTAACATCGTCCCAGCCATAAACAGTATGATAGCTTCATTAAATTTCTTAAACGATATTTTATGTTCAAGTACTGTATAGGCGAACCCGGTTAGCCAAAGCAGAATAGAAGACAAAACCATCACCCACGGCAGCTCATGTACCGGAAACTTTTCCAGGAATCGGGCAAATTCAGCAGTAAAGAAAAATGAGATGCCTGCTCCCTGAAAAAACTGTAACCAGAACAATTGTTTTACTACTGGCCATTCCTGCTTTTGAATGTTGAGCAGATTCAACCAAAATCGGTTGCTTTTCATTTCCCGTCCCTGTTTTGTGATGCTGTTGACTGGCTATTTTTCAGGATTTGCAGATGTCTTAGTTTTCCGGGTTGTCGATTGGTTTGAGAGCTTCTTGTGAAGTACTGATGTTTTTCAAAAAACGCAATCTGAATGGGATCCCATTCCTGTTCTGTTTTGATAATGCCGTATTCCAGGAACTCTTTCATCAGATGCTGACTTATGGGGGGGAAATCTTCTCTTCCCAGGTAATCGAGGTCGGCATCACAAATAATTTCTTCCAATAAATTGGCCGGCGATTGCGGAATCCTGGTTGCCATGATCATGCCTTTAATGCATTCCAATTCATTTGATCCAAGCGTTCCGTTACTAAAGTCATTCATCAATATTTCACAGGACCTCAGTTCATGCCCTCTATAAGTATCCAGGAAACCGATATCATGGTATAAGGCTGCAATTCTGAGTAATAACAATTGTTTTTCATTGCTGATGCCCTCTTCTCCTGCAATTCGAACAGCTTGCTTTACTACATCTTTAGTGTGTTGCAGGTTGTGATAGGTTAATCGCTTATCCAGCCCTTTTTCAAGGCGTTGTGTAATTGATTGTTCCAGGTCTTGAAAGCCTGACTCGGTCATGGGTTACCCGTTTAAAAGTGGGAATGCTAGGAAAATTCTCTAGAAATATAACAAAAAAGCCGCAGATGTTTGTCTGCGGCTTTTTTTATCAGGAGAAAATCTCTCTCACTTTATCAAAGAAACTTCGTTCGTTCTTATCAGGCTTCGGCTGGAAATTGTCTGATTGCTGTAACTTCTCTATCATCGCCTTTTCTTCACTGGTCAGGTTCTGCGGGGTCCATACATTTACATGAATGAGCTGATCGCCTTTTTCATAACTGTTTACCGCCGGAAATCCTTTTCCTTTTAATCTGAATATCTTCCCGCTCTGCGTACCTGCCGGAATTTTGATTTTAGCCCTTCCATCTATCGTGGGTACTTCCACGTTTGCCCCAAATATGGCGTCCGGAATGGAGATATATAAATCAAATGCTACATTCAGTCCATCTCTGTGCAACTGGCTATGTGTTTCTTCCTCTATCAGTACAATCAGATCCCCCGGTGATCCACCACGTTCACCTGCATTTCCTTTTCCGGATACACTGAGTTGCATGCCTTCCTGTACACCTGCAGGGATGTCAATGGTTACCGTCTCTTCGCCATATACCCTACCTTCTCCTTTACAACTTCCGCATTTGGCTGTTATCGTGGAACCTTCACCGTTACAGGTCGGACAGGTAGTTACCGTTTGCATCTGCCCCAGAAAGGTGCTGGTCACTTTCCGAACCTGGCCGGAACCTCCACAGGTTCCGCAGGATTGGATACTGCTTTTGTCCTTCGCACCACTGCCTGAACAGGTGGAGCAGGATACGTATTTTTTAACCTTGATACTCTTGGTTACCCCCTTGGCAATTTCTTCGTAATTCAGCTTCAGCTTAACACGGAGATTACTGCCTCTGACCCCCCTGGCTCTTTGTCCGCCACGTCCACGACCTCCTGCTGCCTGGCCACCAAAAAAGGAACCAAAAATATCATCCCCAAAGATGTCTCCAAACTGGCTGAAGATATCATCCATGTTCATGTTGCCACCACCTCCATAACCTCGGGCCCCATTTCCTACGCCGGCATGACCATACCGGTCATACTGGGCTCTTTTGTCCGCATCACTCAGTATTTCATAGGCTTCCGCTGCTTCTTTGAACTTCTCTTCTGCTGCCTTATCGCCCGGGTTACGGTCGGGGTGATACTGCATCGCCACTTTGCGATAGGCTTTCTTGATCTCATCCGCGGACGCTGTTTTAGCTACCCCCAATATTTCGTAAAAATCTCTTTTTGCTGACATGTGCTTCTTTATTTACCGACTACCACTTTGGCAAACCGGATAATCTTATCGTTCAGGTAATATCCTTTTTCCACTTCATCAATCACTTTTCCAACCCACTCCTGACCAGGTGCAGGTATCTCCGTAATGGCTTCGTGCAGATCGGGATTAAATTCAGTGCCTTTTGCATTCATAGCTTTCAGCCCGCGACCCTGCAGTACATTTCTGAGTTTATTGAAAATCAGGGAGGCACCCTCCTTGAGGGCAGGCAGGTCTTCACTGCTTTCCATCTGTTTTTCAGCTCTTTCCATATCGTCCAGTACTTCCAGTAGCTGCCCGATTACCTCTTTTCCTGCTGTCTGGATCATTTCAAGGCGCTCTTTGGCCGTACGCTTTCTGAAATTGTCAAATTCAGCAGCCTGCCGAAGGTATTTGTCCTTCAAATCGGCCAGTTCACCTTCCAGTTTTTCAAATTCACTGACTTCCTTTACCGGTTCGTTCAGGTGGGTTGTTCCCGGAACATCACTGTCGGAATTGATGTCCATTTCATTCTCGGTTGACTTGAATTCTTTTTCTTCCATATCGTACAAATTGGCAGCAAACCTAGCATTTTCTGCCATTATTGGCGTTATAGCACCCTGTCAGTTCAGCTGATTTGCCTTGTTTTTTGATCATCCTAATGGGGCAATTTTTTTGCCATTGATGGAAATCGGGACATTTTGTCCTATTCCTTCCAGTTCCATGCTACCTTTGCGCATCTATGACGAATGTATACCTCAAAAAGAAAGTCAGCAGGCGAATTGAAAATGGTCATCCCTGGGTTTTTGCGAATGAAGTGGGCACAGTAGATGGCCCCCTGGATGGTGGAGATATTGTCAGCTTATTCACCCACGATAAAAAATTCATCGGAAAGGGTTATGCCAATCCCAAATCCCAGATCCTGGTTCGCTTGCTGACCCGAAAAAAAGAGGAGGAAATCAATGAGCAGTTTTTCTATAACCGGATTAAATCAGCCTGGGAATACCGTCAGAAAATAGGGTATACAGAAAACTGCCGCCTGATTTTTGGTGAGGCCGACTGGATGCCAGCCCTGATCATTGATAAGTTCAACGATTATTATGTGCTGCAAACCCTGGCGCTTGGGATGGATAAATGGAAGCCGGCAATCGTGGCCGCCCTCCAGGACATTTTTAAGCCCAAAGGTATTTATGAACGAAACGATGTTCCGGTTCGGGAACTGGAAGGTCTGCCCCAAATCAAGGGCTTTTTGTCTGATCCCTTTGATACCCGGATCATCATTAACGAGAATGGGCTTAAGTTTTATGTCGATATTGAAAATGGGCAAAAGACAGGTTATTTCCTCGACCAGCAGGACAATCGCCGCGCTATCCAGCATATTGTAAAAGGAGCAGATGTACTGGGCGCCTTCACCTATACCGGCACGTTTGAAATTCATGCCGCCCATTATGGTGCCAAATCCGTATTGGGATTGGATATTTCTCCCTCAGCAGTTGAGCAGGCTAACAAAAATGCAGCCCTAAATGGATACGCAGACCGCTGTCGGTTTGAAGCAGTGAATGCTTTTGATGTACTAAAAGCCTGGGCCAAAGAAGGCCGCCAATATGATGTGGTGATGCTCGACCCGCCAGCCTTCACCAAAAGCAGGGAAACCATCCAGAAAGCCATTACCGGTTACAAAGAGATCAATCTCAGAGGTATGAAACTGATCAAACCGGGAGGATTTCTC
>JALOMU010000246.1 GCA_025455285.1 Flavihumibacter sp. | reverse complement strand
TCTGTGAGGAAAGAAATATAGGGAATGAGGGCATCTGTCATTTGTGATAATTTTCCCGAAACCTTGGCTAGTTGCATCAGCGAAAAAGCGCTTTCCATCATACGGGCACCGCCTGACTTACAAATAATCATGAGAGGGGTGGAGTTTTCCAGACAATAATCTACTGCCCTTGAAATTCTTTCGCCCATCACACTTCCCAAAGAACCGCCGATGAATTCAAAATCCATACAGGCAATTACAATGGACTGGTCATTTACCTTTCCAGACGCCACCCGTATAGAATCAGTAATATCTGTTTTGCTCCAGATTTCCTGTAAACGCTTCTCATAAGGTTTGAGATCGGTAAAACCCAGGTAATCTTTGGAACGGATGTTTTCAAACATTACCTGCATGGTTCCTTGATCAAATACGATATCAAAATATTCGTCGCTACCTATACGGTGATGGTAATTACATTTGGGACAAACAAATAACTGCTCCCGCAGCTCATTCATGGTACAGATAAAATTACATTCCGGACACTTGGTCCAAAGACCTTCCGGAGTTTCCTTCTTCTCTGCGGTACTAGTCAGAATTCCTTTCTTTATCCGCTTAAACCAACTGGATTTTGTTTCTTCAGATTGACCTTCTTCACCAGCCAGGTTCGCATCAAAATCTTCTTCATGTTGTGGTGCCATGCTACGAAAATGTTTTGAAGCGGCTAAGATAAGAAACCTCTGCTTATTTTATTTTCTTTCAGTCGGTACCACTGGAATACTATTTGGAATATAGGGCTGAACCCAACCTTTGCGCCAGCCGTTAGGCATGAGATCCGTTACCGTTTCCGGGAGTTTTACCATTGGCATTTCAACCGGTTTTAGTTTTCCTGGATAATCATTGTAAACGCTATCCAATTGAGACAGACTCCCCCAATGTCCGGGTCTGAAATAAAAAGGGATGGTATCTATCACCTTGTATTTTTCAGATGGAAACTGATAACCGGTCTGACTATTTGCATCTAAAAAAAGTAAAATCAGACATAGTAATAGCAACTCATTTCGAAACATATTTTTCTTTTTAGGATAAAAAAAGCAGCCCATAAGCTGCTTTTGAAATCTGTTTACCTCATTTTTTTATACAGATTAATGAGTCCGTTTGTACTGGAGTCGTGTGTACTTACCGGGGTATCATCCAGCAATTCCGGCAGAATTTTATTTGCCAGCTGTTTACCCAATTCTACTCCCCACTGATCAAAACTGTAGATATTCCAGATCATCCCCTGTACAAAAATCTTATGCTCATAAAAAGCAATTAATTGTCCTAATGTAAAGGGATTCAATTCTTTAACTAATATTGAGTTGGTTGGTTTATTACCTTCAAAAACTTTGAAGGGCAGAAGTTCAGCGATTTTTTCCGATGCCATTCCAGCTTTCTCCAGTTCTGCACGTGCTTCTGTTTCCGACTTTCCATTCATCAGCGCTTCTGTTTGCGCAAAGAAATTGGAGAGCAGTTTCTGGTGGTGATCACCAATCGGATTAAAGGATTTCGCTGCCGCAATGAAATCACAGGGAATCAACGGAGTGCCCTGGTGAATGAGCTGATAAAACGCATGTTGCCCATTGGTACCTGGTTCTCCCCAGATAATCGGACCTGTTGCATAGTTCACCTTATTCCCGTTCCGGTCTACAGACTTACCATTGCTTTCCATATTACCCTGTTGGAAATAGGCAGGAAACCGGTGCATGTACTGGTCATAAGGAAGAATAGCTTCTGTTTGAGCTCCAAAAAAATTCGTATACCAAATTCCGGTTAAGCCCATGAGAACCGGTATATTATCCTCAAACGGGGTAGTGCGGAAGTGCTCATCCGCAGCATAGGCTCCTTTCAATAATTCTTCAAAAGCCGAATAACCGATCGTCAATGCAATGGATAAGCCAATCGCACTCCACAAAGAATAACGACCACCAACCCAATCCCAGAAACCAAACATATTGGCTTTGTCGATCCCGAATTTTACTACTTCTTTCTCATTGGTAGAAAGTGCAGCAAAATGGCGGGCAATATCCTTTTCGGAAGCTCCCGATTGAAGGAACCAATTCCTGGCGGTATGCGCGTTGGTCATGGTTTCCTGCGTGGTAAAGGTTTTGGATGCAATAAGGAATAGGGTTTCCTCCGGATTGATTTTCTTCAAGGTTTCAGCGATATGGGTACCATCTACATTGGAAACAAAATAAGGCTGAACGCCTTCTTTCCAGAATGGTTTAAGTGCTTCGGTTACCATTAACGGTCCCAAATCACTTCCCCCGATGCCAATATTTACAATGAAACGAATCTTTTTACCAGTGTATCCTTTCCAACTGCCGGAATGGACCTGCTCACAAAACCTGGCCATCTGCTGTTGAACTGCCTGAATGTCCGGCATTACATCCCTGCCTTCGGTTAATACCGGCTTTCCGGAGAAATTTCGTAAAGCGGTATGCAGCACTGCCCTGCCTTCGGTTTTATTAATGAGTTCACCATTGAACATGGACTTGATGGCCTGGTCGAGTTGGCATTCGGTTGCCAGTTCAAGGAGTAATTGCCAGGTTGTTTCGTTAATCCTGTTTTTGGAAAAATCAATCACCAATTCCTGATGGCGACGGGAAAACTTTTCAAATCGCTGCGGATCAGCCTGAAAAAGGCTCCGCATTGGCTGGTCTTTTATAGATTCAAAATGGTGATGCAGACCTTTCCAGGCCTTAGTAGAACTTGGGTTAATGGTTGGTAACATGATATTTATTTGCTTGCAAAAGGAACTAAGTTACAATTCATTCAATACTTGAAGCAGGCGATCTGTCATAGACCGGGTGATATCCAGATGGGTTACCATCCGGATCTGGGTAGGAGAGATTGACAGGCAATGAATATCATACTGTCGTAACGTATCTGCCAGCGTCGCAGCAGTGTAGCGCCCTTTCACTTCAAAGATGACCAGGTTGGTTTCAACGGGAAGGATCGGACCTATGAAATCTTTGGTTACCAACAAAGCTGCAATTTCACGCGCATGCTGATGGTCTTCCCTCAGTCGTTCTATATGATGATCCAGCGCATAATTGGCAGCTGCCGCCATAAAGCCGGCCTGCCGCATTCCACCACCAAACACTTTTCGGACTCTCCGTGCCTGACGAATGAAATCGCGGTTTCCCATTAAAACAGAACCGATCGGACACCCCATTCCTTTATTAAAACAAACGGATATGCTGTCAAATGTTTGACCATATTGCCTGGCGGTTTGTCCGGTTGCTACCAGGGCATTAAACAACCTGGCACCATCCAGGTGCAATGCCAATTCATTGATTTGGCAAACCTGCCTGATAGCCAGGATATCATCCCAGTTATAACAGGATCCGCCACCCCTGTTACTCGTATTCTCCAGGCAAACCAGTGAAGTTCGGGCTTTGTGAATATCATCCGGATTAATAGCCGATACTACCTGGTCGGCTGTAATTCGTCCGCGGTTACCTTGCAGGGCTTTAACCTGTGAGCCGGAATGAAAAGCGATTCCTCCACCTTCATATATGTAAACATGGGCCTGTTGTTCGCAGATGACTTCATCACCCGGACGGGTATGCACCTTAATAGCTACCTGGTTACTCATTGTGCCAGTCGGGCAAAATAGCGCTGCTTCCATTCCAAAAAGACTGGCCATCCTGGTTTCCAATTCATTCACAGAGGGGTCTTCCCCAAATACGTCATCACCAACTTCAGCGCGGCTTATCGCATCCAGCATACCCGGAGTAGGCTTGGTAAAGGTATCAGAACGGAGATCAATTTTCATGCGTCAAATATACATTTCACTTGCTTTTTGATCATGGAATTAGTCAACTGAAATCGTATAAAAAGCAATATAATACCAATTTTTATAAGCTTATTTATATAATGATATTTATATACAACTAATTATTATACAACATTTAATGTATTTTATATATTTTTTTTAAATGGATTAAATGTTTTTTGTTTGTTCTATTGTGCAAAAGAAGTACAGAATAATCGCTCCTGATTGAACATTGACCTCCTCCAAGTTGAAATCAATCCTATATATTTGCTTCCCTCTAAAATTGGATAATTGTGCGCCTAAAGAGCTTAGAAATAAAGGGTTTTAAAAGTTTTGCCGACAAAACCATCGTTCATTTCGACCAGAATATCACTGG
>JALOMU010000245.1 GCA_025455285.1 Flavihumibacter sp. | reverse complement strand
GCAGCTTTACGGAGGAATTCACGACGATTGTCCATATTGGTTGCGATGGGTTGATGATAAAAACTACTTAAATCTAGTAATAAATACTAAAAATATGTTTAGTAATACTAAATTAATAGAAGGCTAATAATTTATTAACGCAGCTTTGGGTTCTTACCTTAGGATAGTTTCTTGAAAGACTGGAGTATTATATATTTATATAGTGAGATATATCATTATTCTACTGGTTTGGATAATTCAGTTTCAACCCATCGGTGCCTCCGCTCAGGTTTTTTCAAAGGCTATCGAAAATCGCCTGAATGAAATACTTGCAGCTGAAAAAATAAGCGGAGCTGTCATTTTTGTTCTTAAAGCCGACTCGGTACAGGTACTGGGAATGGGAATTAGAAATATGCACACAGGGGAGAAAATGACTGGAAAGGAAAAAGTGCATGTCGGTTCTATTACGAAAACCATACTAGCTCTTGGTGTGTTGCGGATGGCAACAGAAAATAAACTACAGCTGGATGATCCGGTGCATCAGTATCTTCCTGGATTGCCTTTTGATAATCCCTGGGAAAAGGAACAACCTATAACCATCCGCCATTTATTGGATCATACTTCCGGGTTAAGTGATTTAAGGCTCTGGCATTTTTTTAGTACCGGATCAACTCCTGATACGCCATTGGAATCTTTTTATCAAAATAATCCTGTGGTGTTAAAAATTTATTCCAAACCAGGTAGTGTATTCTCCTATTCTAATATGGGTTATACATTACTTGGAATGGTTATCGAAGCGATTGCCAAAGAAAGATACGAGCGCTATTTAGACAGTGTGCTGCTGAAACCATTGGGCATGCAGCAGAGCAGTTTTCAATTTTATTCACAAACAGGTGCTGAAGCAGTTTCGGATCTGGCTATGGGACATTTTGATAATGGCGAAATGGCACCCGCGATGCCAATCTTTCTTCGTCCGGCTGGCCAATTTACAACCACCGGTGAAGACATGGTATGCATTATGAAATTACTGCTAAACAGAGGGGTTGTTAATGGCGAGCAATTTATACGAAAGGATCTGATAGACCAGATTGGGCAACCGACACAAACCATCGCGGCAGTAAATGGGTTGCCAAATGGGTATGCTTTGGGTGCTGTTTCCAGAGACCGGTACGATGTAGTTGGAATCGCACATTCTGGAAACATAATTGGCTACAGGGCTATGTTATATGTTTTTCCAAAACTGGGTAAAGGTTTTTTTATCGCATGTAATATGGATAGTGAGACGGCAGACTATGAACATTTGAATAGTATATTGATTGCCGGATTGAGCATGGAATCCGAGATCCTCCCAACCATGGCATCTCTCCACCCAAAAAAGGCCAGTAAAAAATGGGTCGGTTATTATGCTCCACTCATCCCTAAAGTTGAACCTTTTCAGCTTTTGGAACGGATCAGTTCCTTTACCCATGTGTCAATTGATAACGGTACTCTTTCTCTTCAACCTTTCCAGAAAAAAGCAATACAGCTTTTGACCAATGACAATCGCCTTTTTATTGCGGATGGTAAAGTTGGATATTCACACTTGTTTTATGAAAATGATGCAGGGGAAAAATTTCTGACCACCGGTACGCAGACATTGAAAAAACTAAATGGAATACAGCTCATTCTTCCAATGATCAGTATAAGTATGGGACTGATTAGTTTAGTGTTACTGCTTTTACTTGGAACCATACAGTTAATAAAAAGTCCGGCTACAGTTCAACAGCAAGCCTATTCGTATGCGTATTATGCTGCATGGCTGCTTGTTATTGGCGGAATACTGGCTGCAAGTAAAGGAATTATCTATCTGGGTGACAAGAATATGGCCACTATGCTTCTATATGCAGCCAGTGTAGCGTTGCCGGTTTCCTGTGCACTCTCCATCTTCCGGTATTGCAGGCAGCCTGGTAATCCGTTTAAAAAGGTTGATTTTTGGGTGCTTGTTTTTCTTTCACAGTGCTGCTTACTGCTGGGCATGAATGGTATGCTTCCTTTCGCTACCTGGAGTTGAAGAAATGGTTTTCAATACTTTTTTGAAATTTCTTGATTTGTATTTTTTCCCTTTTGTTGTTAGTAGCAGGCAGGCAAATTCCGGATGTTGCTTGATTAACTGTAGTCCTTTTTTCTTTCCCAATACCATGATGGCGGTACTGAATCCATTGCAGTTTTCTGCATCCGGACCAATTACCGTTACACTGGTGAGCCCATAACTGGGCATGCCTGTTTTGGGATTAATGATATGGGAATAACGTTTCCCATCGATCTCCACGTATTTTTCATAATCGCCCGAAGTAGTAACTGCTCCGGTATACATTTTTATAATGGCTGCTGGTTTGGATCGCCGAAAAGGATTGGTTACCCCAATGGTCCAGGCTTTTCCATCTGGCTGACTGCCCCAGGTTGTCAGATCTCCCGACGCATTTATGATTCCTGCAGGAACACCCAGTTCCTTCATCAATGCCCGCCCCTTGTCGGCCGCATAACCTTTACCGGTAGCTCCGAATCCGATTTTCATTCCCTTCCGGGTAAGATAAATGGTGCTGTTCAGGGTATCAAGTTGAATGTAACGGTAACCAATATTTGCTATGGCCCGTTGAATAGTAGCTGAATCCGGCAACTGCTCCATACTGCCGTCGAATTTCCAGATCCGGTCCATAGCAGCAAAGCTGATATCAAATGCGCCCTTTGTTAGTTCGGATATCCGCAGGGCCCGTTGCGTGAGTTCCAGTAGTTCCCGATCCACTTTAACCGGTTGAATCCCTGCCATCCGGTTGATTGCTGATACCTGGGAGGAAGGTATCCAATCAGAGATCAGTTGCTCGATCCGGTCAATTTCTGTGATCGCTTTATCAATATGATTTTCCGCCGTACTGCTGTCTGTCCCAACAATCGTAATATCAAAGCGGCTACCCATTAAGGTTAGCGTTCGCTTGCGGATTACCTGTGCTGTTGTTGAAAAATAGCAAAACCATACACATATTAAAAGCAGGAATTTCTTCATCGATTCAATTTAATAGCAATCTGCTAGTACCTGTCCCAATGCCTTGTAGTAATGGAGCGATTGGCCATTCTTTTCCTGGCAAATCTGATCCAGCACCTGCTCCACATCCTGCTGCATGGCCAAAGACCCACAAATCAGAATGCTTCCATTGGTTGCCAGGAGGTTCGCAAAAAACCTGGCATCCCGCCGGATTAAATCCATTACATAAGCCGGATTTTCTTCTTTCGAAAAGGCGAAAGAAGCTGCTTTCAGTTGTTGGTTTTGGATGGCCGTATCACAGATTGCCTGGTAGTCTTGTACAGATGAATATCGGTGTCTGAATCCTGCATATAAATGCAAAGGCCGACCAGCTTTGTTTTCCGCAATCATACCAAGAAAGGGGGCAATGCCGGTTCCATTGGCAATCAGAGCAATTTCCGGAGCTTTTTCTGGCAAATGAAACGAGGGGTTGGGAATAATCCTTGATTTGATTTTTTCACCCGCTTTAAGGTTGTGCAGGTATTGAGATCCCAGTCCATTTATATGGTGTTTCACAATCAACTGCATCCTGTTGCCAATTCGGGCAATGGAGTAGAGTCGTTCCCGTTCATCATCCGCCGGATAGATTGCCAGCAGATCGCCGGATCGTACAGTAGCTGACCGCGGTATTTTCAGGGTTACACTGAAATTCAGATCGGCTTCGGTTGCAGTTGTTTTTTCGACTATGCGTAACTGTTGTAAGCCTGGTGGTTGTCCGCCGTATTTCACCGGACTCTCTACCAACGGTATGCTGTTTTTCACTGCCCATGCCTTCACCCATTTTACAAAGTCTTCTGTAGATTTATCATTCACCTTATACAAGGGGAGGCTTCTTCTTGCCCAGGATTGCTGTTCCAGCCAGCCATCTACCTGTACCGCATAACCGCAAAATTCTTTATAGGTGCGGGAACCAAAACCTACAACAGAGAATTCCATCTCTTGTAATTGTGGATATTGATTTAATTTCTTTTCAAATACCCTGGCACTGTTTGGCGCATCTCCCAATCCATAGGTAGATGTAAATACCAGCAATTGCCTGGCAGATGGATAGGCCTGGTAACGATTCATTTCAGCCAGGTAGGATTTTATCCCATTTGCCAGGAGCTGCAGGTGTACCTGTTGTGCAAACCGAAGGGTACTG
>JALOMU010000244.1 GCA_025455285.1 Flavihumibacter sp. | reverse complement strand
TGCAGCGCCTACTACCAGGCGACCAAAGGAATCTTTGTTGGCATGTGGAAAACTATGCAATTGCAGGATGTCGCGGTAAGTGATAAGTCCGGCTAGTTTACCATCCTTTCTTACTACCGGCAGTTTCTCAATTTTATGTTGCTGAAGTATTTTTTCCGCTTTTTTCATGTCGGTTCCTTCAGGTGCAGTAACCAGTTGGTCTTTTGTCATCACCTCACTCACTTTTTTCGACTTGGCTGTTTCAAACCTAAGGTCGCGGTTGGTGAGTATGCCTACCAGTTTATTATTCTTATCAACAATCGGAATACCGCCTATTTTATTTTCTTTCATCAGGCGGAGTGCGTCACCTATCGTAGCATCCGGTGATAAGGTTACCGGGTCGATGATCATACCACTTTCACTACGCTTTACTTTGCGTACCTGTTCAGCCTGGCGTTCTATGCTCATATTTTTATGAAGCATACCGATTCCGCCTTCTCTGGCCAGTGCAATTGCCAGCTGCGCTTCCGTAACAGTATCCATGGCTGCTGAAAGCATGGGGATCTGTAGAGAAATGGAGCGTGTCAGTTTGGAACGAATGGAAACTTCCCTTGGTAACACTTCTGAATAAGCAGGAACCAGGAGCACATCATCGAAGGTCAGGCCTTCACCAAAAAATTTGTGAGCTAAATCGAGTTTTCGGGGAGTGGTCTTTCTTGTTGCCATGTGCAAAGATAGGATGCCTCCAGTGTATGTCCCAAATTTTTGTCCTTCTTCCTCTTACTCAGGAAAGTGTATATCTTTTGCCGGGTAACAATTTGATAACACCGCTTAATTCCAGATCGAGTATGGCTTTAGCTGCGGTGCCGGATTCCAATCCACTAAATATGTATAACTGATCAAGGGGTAGTATGCCATGTTTTCCCAACAGGTGAACCAGCAGGGTGGAGGAGGGGTCCAGGTCGGGAAGTAGTCCGAGTTGAACAGGCTGCCTGGGACCACGATCTTTGTCCTTCCATTGCATTTCTTCGAGAAAATCTGAAACGGTGGTGAACAGTATTGCTTTCTGATCACGCACCATTCTGTTGCATCCGGCGCTAGCTTTGTCTGTCAGCCTGCCTGGAAGTACAAACACCGGGATATTGTAACTGTTGGCCATACCTGCCGTGATTACACTACCGCCTCGTATGCCGGTTTCAATGACAATAACCGCTTTACTGATACCTGCTACAATACGATTGCGAATTGGAAAATGATGGCGTTGTGCTTTGGTGCCGATTGGAAATTCAGTTAGTAAGGCGCCTCCGCTTTTAAGGATTTCTTTTGCCATTCCGGTATGGGCAGAGGGATAGATATGATCCAGCCCATGTGCCAGCACGCCGATTGTAGTACAACCCTGTTCCAGTGCAGTTCTGTGCGCAAGGCCATCTATTCCGTAGGCCATCCCACTGATGATGCAGATATTATGAGCCGCGAATTCTTTTACCAGTTGTTGCGTAAGCTGTCTGCCATATTCGGTATGGTTGCGGGTACCAATTATTGCAACAGTTCGCGGCAGGTTGAGAGACGCAGTTCCTGAATAATAAAGTAAACTGGGGGGATCATAACATTCTTTCAGGGAGGCTGGAAAATCAGGATCTCCATAACCGATTAGTCGTATCCCTTTGGCTTCAGATTGTTGCACCAGTTTTTGACATTCAGGAAAGCCTGCAAATTCCCTGATTTGCCTGGCACGTTGCGGACCAATTCCTTCAATAGCCTGGAGCTCCCGGATAGAGGCGGTGAAGATGGCTTTGGCAGATCCGAAATGTTCCAGTAAGAGTTTCGCATGTACATAACCGACAGATCCTACCCTGGTCAGGGCAACCTGGCAATACTTTTCCTCTTCCATAGATTTCTTTCCACCAATTTAGTTATGGGGAAGGAGCTAAGGAAGCGTGAAAAAACGGTTATTCGCTGGTTACTTTCACCTCTGTTCTTCTGTTTTTGGCCCTGCCTTCTTCTGTATTGTTATCAGCAATAGGCTGGGTTGCGCCAAATCCTTTAAAACTCAGACGAGCTGCCTGAATTCCTTTTTTGACCAGATAATCTACCACTGCCTGTGCCCTTGCATTGGAAAGTGCCAGGTTGTCGGCAGCTTTACCAACTGCATCGGTGTGACCATTAATCTGGATGCGTAAGGTTGGATTGTCTTTCAGCAGCTGGACCAGTTTATCAAGTTCTACTTCAGAGGAAGTATTTAACTCTTTGCTGCCGGTTTCGTAAAAAATGTTCTTTAATACGATACTGGCATCTTTTGTAATGGGCTGTAATTCGATATCAATCACATAGGTGGAGTCGGGGGCGCGTTGACTTAGCTGAAAACTCTCTGAATAAAATAGGTAGCCCTTCCGGTTTACATTAAAAGCGTAATCTCTTCCGGTTGGTAAGGTGATCAGGTAATTACCGGTTTCATCTGTTTCCACCAGGCTGATTACCTGTCGGGTACTGATATCCGTTAGTTCAACAGCTGATGGAAGTCCTTTTTTGGTTTTACTGTCGCGAACAGTTCCCCTGATCCAGATTGTTTTGGTTGGGCGTACGCCTTCGCGCATGGTAAAAGTGTAAAGGTCAAGGCCACCTCTGCTATCCCCCCGGTCACTTGCATAGTAGGCAGTAGTACCATCTGCTGTGATAACCAGGCTGCCTTCGTTTTCAATGGTGTTGATGGGATATCCCAGGTTTTGGGGAAGTGAGAAACTTCCTTTCGGACCTTTCCTGGCAACAAAGAGATCATCTCCTCCATAACCGGACAATCCATTGGAAGTGAAATAGAGGCTTTGGTTATCGGCATGGATAAAAGGACAACTTTCATCGCCGCTTGTATTAATTTCTGGTCCGAGGTTTTCAGGTTCACTCCAACGGCCATTGGGTAAACGATGACTTACCCAGATATCGCTGCCGCCAAATCCATCTGGTCTGCGACTCGCAAAATAAAGATCCCGGCGATCGGGTGAAAGGCTGGGAGCGGATTCCCAGAATTCAGTATTGATTTTGGGACCAAGGTTTTCTGGTTCTGTCCAGCCGGCAGGAGTATTGTATGAAATATACAGATCGCAACTGCCATAGCTGTCCGGGAAATTACAGCCGGTAAAGATCAGCCATTGGCCATCGAGTGAGATGGATTGTGCGCCTTCATTCAGGTTGGAATTGATCTGGCCAGTTAATCCTCTTGCCGTACTCCATCCTTCACCGGATTTGCGGGTTTCAAAAAAATCCTCATTTCGGTTACCCACGCGACGGGTGAATACCAGTTGCTGGTTATCGATGGTGAGTGCCGGATAATATTCTGAAACAGTGCTGTTAACTGAGTCTCCCATATTTACCGGGGTGAATGTATAGGAGGATAGTTCCGGTTTTGCTGCCTGCTCCAGTGCAAATAAATAGGTTTTGCGGCGGTAGGAAGAAGCCCGTTGACTGGATTCATTCAGGTCATTGATGGTCATGAAGCGATTCACTGCTTTTAACGCATCCTGGAATCGACCCAATCCGGCCAGGTTAATAGAGTAGGGGAGATTATAATCGCGGAAATAACTGCTGTCGATGCTTTGTGCCTTTTCATAATTGAGCACCGCCTGTTCATAATTTTTGAGTTCACCGTACATGCCGGCGATGGAGAGCCAGGCATCTGCGAACTGGGGATCAATTTTGACTGCTTCCTGTAAGGTTTTGATGCCATCCGGAAAATAACCTTCTTCGGCCTGTTCCATGGCTTTCTGATACAGCTTCAGTGCCTTGTTGTTTACTTTACCCGGATTATAAACCTGTGCCTGCAGGGGGCTTAAGCTTATAAATAATATGCTTGCCAATAGGCAAAGAAGATTGGATTTAAACTGCATATGCATAGCAAACGAAATTTAGGCCATTTTATGCAGGTACCCAATGCTTTATGGTACATTTATGAATTTGTGACTCTGGATGCTGAGTTCCCACTGGGGATGCGCCTTGATGTAATCAATAATGAGGGGTAGCATCTCCGACTGCTTATCCCATTCCGGCTGCAGGTACAATTTACAAGTGGGGGATACTTGCGCTGCATATTTTTCAGCCCAGGCAAAATCGGTCTTGTTGAAGATTACCACCTTTAATTCATGAGCAGCGGCTATGACTTCGGGAAGGGGAAATTTGAATTTTTTGGGGGAAAGGCAGATCCAGTCCCAATACCC
>JALOMU010000243.1 GCA_025455285.1 Flavihumibacter sp. | reverse complement strand
TGAGCAGCGTATGATGCTACTGGGCTTGAAACGCTTCACTAAAGCAGCGGCCTTGAACAGCAAGGAAGCAAGGAGAAGGATCTCGGCGAAAATACTTGCAGACAATCGCTATCCCCTGTAAAAATCATATTTAATAAATGTTTACACTTAAGGAGCCACTGGCTCCTTTTTTAGTTTCTTCTCGGATTTGAACGTTTGTTTAACTTATTTTATCAATTTTTAAAATAAATATTAAGTGTTTTATTGACTTTTATAAGTTTTAACATATTTTAACATATATTCAACATTGTAACCAAGCTAAAACCAATTTTATGTCACGATTGCTGCTCTGGCTCCGCCATGTTCGGAGTATTCTATTCCGTCCATTAGCAAAAACTCCCTTTTTATCTGTTGATAGCTAATGTATTAGGTCTGATTTTGAACCTACAACGGGGTGTGTTCTGCACCTTTATTAACTCTAATCCAATTCAATCATTTTTTAATCTACTTAGATGAATGCTTCATTTAAAATCAATCAGCTAAATAGGAAGAGCATTGCTGCGCTGATAGTGGCGGCTGTGCTCGGTTTGGGGGTTTCGTCACCATACCCCGTTCTTGCCGCTCCGGATGGTTATGCAGAAGCGCCTTTTCAGCAGGGGCGCGAAATCAGCGGACGGTTAACGGATGAGAAAGGAAATCCAATTGCCAATGCCAGTGTAACGATAAAAGGCAGTTCAACGGGAACTACCACCAATGATGACGGGCTTTTCAAATTAGTAGTAGGAGAAGGTGCTAAAACCTTGGTATTCAGTTTTGTTGGATACAAGACACTGGAATATGATTTGACTGCCTCCAATTCCGTTGCTATAACACTCTCGGCTTCCAATGAGCAACTTTCTGATGTGGTAGTAGTGGGATATGGTACGCAGCGCAAGGTAACCGTAACCGGTGCGGTTGCCGCAGTAAAAGGGGACGCATTGGTTAAATCACCTGCGGTGGACCTTTCGAATTCACTTGCCGGACGCTTGCCAGGTCTTGTGGTGATCCAAACCAGCGGTGAGCCAGGAAATGATGGGGCCATCCTTCGAATCCGTGGTAATAATACTCTGGGTAATAGTAGTCCGCTTATTGTAATTGATGGTATTCCTGATCGTGACGGTGGTTTGGGACGACTAAATCCAAAAGATATAGAATCCATCTCCGTGCTCAAAGATGCCTCAGCGGCAATTTATGGAGCTCGTGCGGCTAACGGTGCGATCCTTGTAACTACCAAGAGAGGGGCTTCCGGCAAACCAAAGATTACATATGATTTCAACCAGGGCTGGAGCCAGCCGGCAAGGATTCCGAAAATGGCAAACGCTTTTCAATATGCCACCATTATGAATGAATTGCCAATATACCGGAATGTGGCACCTGCCAACTGGGCTGCAGCCTGGGAATCCATTCAGGCCACAGGCACCTATCCCGGTGTACCAAGCGTTCAGTATTCACCGGAATCTGTTCAAAAATTTAAAGATGGAAGTGATCCCTGGGGTCACCCTGATACCGACTGGTTTGGGGATGCTTTCAAAACCTGGTCGCCACAAACCAGGCACAACCTTCAATTGACAGGGGGAAATGAAAATATCCGGTATTTTACTTCCCTGGGTTATATCCATCAGGACGCGTACTATAAAAATTCAGCCACTTTTTACAAGCAGTATAATTTTCGTACTAATCTGACTGCCAAGGTAAACCCATATATCAATGTAAACGTAGGTATTTTGGCCCGCCGGGAAGATCGGAACTATCCTACTGAAAGTGCCGGTGCGATCTTCAGAATGCTGATGCGGGGTCGTCCAACTGAGCCGCAGGTATGGCCAAATGGGTTACCTGGTCCGGATATTGAAAATGGTCAAAATCCGTATGTAATTACTACCAATGCAACTGGTTACCAGAAAAACCCTACTGATTTTGTGCAGGGTAATGGTTCGGTGGAAATCACCAACCCCTGGATCAAGGGCCTGAAATTAACACTCTCTGGTGCTGTGGATAAAACTACTTCTACCAATAAAACCTGGCAAACACCCTGGAGGCTATACAGCTGGGATAAAATTTCTTATGAGCCAGATGGAGTAACTCCCCTATTGGTGGGTGCGATCCGTTCCAACTTTACGGATCCACGTCTGACACAATCGTTCTCCTCAGTGTTGAATACCAACCTGACAGGTATGTTGAATTACGACACCAAAATAGGAGATGATCACACCATTGGTGTATTGGTTGGTGTTACCCGGGAGACATTCTCTGGAGAAGGATTCCTTGCATACCGGAGAGATTTTCTGTCAACAGCAGTAGCGCAGATAGCAGCTGGTGGAACAGCAAACCAGCGTACGGATGGCGGAGCCTATGAACGCGCCCGTTTGGGTTATTATGGTCGTGCGCAGTATAACTACAAAGAAAAATATCTGGCAGAATTTATCTGGCGCTATGATGGTTCCTATATGTTCCCGGAAGATTCCCGGTTTGGTTTCTTCCCTGGCGTTTTATTGGGATGGAATGTATCCAATGAAAACTGGTGGAATGTTAAAGCTGTTAATAACCTGAAGCTACGTGCGTCTTATGGCCAGATGGGTAATGACCAAATTCTTTACAATGGTGTATTACAGGAGTTTGCCTATTTATCCATTTATGGAAGCGGACAATACCCGATCAATGGTCAGGTACAGAATACCTTATTCGAGCGGTTGCTGCCAAACCCCTTCTTTACTTGGGAACGTGCGCAGAATTACAATGTCGGTATGGATGCGAGTTTCCTGGATAACCGTTTTGATCTGACATTGGAATATTTCTACAATAACAGGACAAATATCCTCATACCCAATACTGGTGTAACTCCTGGATCATCCGGTATTGCAGATCGTCTTCCGCCTCAAAACCTGGGAGAAGTAAACAACAGAGGTTTTGAATTTTCGTTAAATTATAATGCGAGAGCAGGCAAAGACCTCGTAATCAGGGCAGGTGTAAATGGTGGGTATGCCAAGAATAAAGTGGTATTCATGTCAGAAACTCCTGGTATTCCGGATTATCAGCGAATGGAAGGAAAGCAAATCGGAGCCTTCCTGGCCTTTCAGTATGATGGAGTATTCCGCGATGTGGATGACATCAATAAAAATACCGTTGATTACAGTGGTGTAACTGGACAGTTGTTACCGGGTGATATGAAGATCCGGGATGTAAACGGAGACAATGTAATCAATGCAGATGATGCGGTACGGTTGGATAAAAATAATACTCCCACCTTCAACTATGGTGCAACCTTTGATCTTCGATACAAAGGATTTGATATGAGTATGTTATTCCAGGGTGCTGCGGGAGCCTTGATCAGAATACAGACAGAATCAGGGGATATTGGTAACTATCTGGAGTATTTCTATAAAAACAGGTGGTCTATTGACAATCCCAGCAGCGTGCATCCGCGACTGGCAAGCAGAGGTGATACTTATTTCACCGGTGGTAACTTTGGAAACAACACCTACTATATGTTCAGCAAAAACTATATGCGTTTGAAGAATATTGAAATCGGCTATAGTTTATCGCCAGAGCTGCTACAACGCATTAAGATCAGTAATCTCCGCTTGTTTGCAAATGGGTTGAATGTATTCACCATCGATAGGATGAAAGTGTACGACCCAGAAGCAACGGTTGAGAGTGGTGTATATTATCCACAGTCAAGGGTAATCAACCTGGGCTTTAGTGTAACTTTTTAAACTAGTACAGATGAAAAACGGGAAAATAATTACCATGATCGCATTGGCAGTTTTAGTAACAGCCGGTGCTTGTAAAAAAGACTTCCTGAATACAGAACCTCAAAACGAGTTTTCAAGTGAGTCAACCTGGACCGACGGTCCGCTTGCGCAGGCATTCGTGTTCAATGTGTACTCCTACCTGGGTTATGGTGGATTTGAAGAACAGATGTTGGCTGCTTACACAGATGAAGCGATGTTTACCCATGCGGGAAGAAACATTAACACCTTCACGGAAGGAGCCGAAACCCCTTCGAACCCTGCCTGGTTCAGTGGCACGTATAGTTGGAATACCATGTATGAAGCCATTCGGGATGCAAACATTGCCATCAACAGATTACCCGGCGCATCATTTGATGACCAGCCATTAAAGGATCGTTTACTGGGAGAGGCCTATTTCCTGAGAGGATATTACTACCAGCAATTGATGCGCTTCTATGGTGGTGTTCCATTGGTGAAACGTCCTTATGGATTGAATGAAGATTACAGTATTGAGAGAAGCAGTTTTGAAGCAACGGTGGCTTCCATTATTTCTGACCTGGATAGCGCGGCACTGTTGCTGGATGGTAAACCTGTAACGCCCGGTCGTGCTTCTGAATTATCCGCCATGGCGTTAAAATCAAGAGTATTGCTCTATGCCGCAAGTGATTTGCACGATGCGAATACGGCGAAATCAAAATCTGCTACG
>JALOMU010000242.1 GCA_025455285.1 Flavihumibacter sp. | reverse complement strand
TCAACCTGCCCTTGTTATAAATGATGGTAGTAATAATCTGATTTCATTAATTACGGAGAAGGTGGATTCACTGGAAATTGCAGGAAGGTATTTTTTTCCAGTTAAAAAGATTGTGGATGGGAGGGCGGTTAATGAATTGATGGAACTGGTTGAAAGGGGACCCATTACTTTGTATAGAAGGCATCGTAAGGTGCTGCAGAAGCCATCCGGACCGGATGCGAATGTGTTACCTGCGTTCAAGGATAGACCAGAATGGCTGGTTAAAACTGCTGTTGGCTGGAGCTGGGTGGAAACGGAAAAACAGCTCCTGGAACTGGCGCCATCGAAAATAGAAGAAATCAAAAACCTGATCAGAAAAAATCGTTGGTCTTTCAGGAAGGATCCGGATAAAGTTATCCGATCGGTTGTTCACTTTATAAATAGTACGCCATAAAGCCGCAGTATGAAACAGTGTCTCCTGCTTATCGGATGTTTTTTACTGTTGCACCTGACAGGAATTGGTCAGGAAAAGATTCGCTATTCTGGTACTTATGCGCTTTCGTTTCCCCAAGTGATTCAGCTGATAGAAACAAAGGAAAAAATCCGGATCTTTTATCCACCCGGTGAACTGGATACACTGCAGGTGATGATAACAGTTAGTGATCTCACCAGGAATCAATTATTGAATCAATTGCTTGGCAATCGGGGTTGGTTTTTAGCTGAGGATACTGACGGATCTTTATATCTTTCAAAAGGGAAACCGGTACTCACCCAGTTTCCCGGAACGGGTAAGCCAACCATAATCCCCAAACAGCCTGAACTTCCTGAAGAGCAGGTATTGTCTGCAGAAAACAGGTTAATTACGATTGGTGATGTTGATAAGAATCCAGCCGGATCAACAGTAGTTTTATCAGGTTATATAAAAGCAGCTTCTTCCGGAGAAGGACTGGCAACTGCTGAAGTTTTCGCAGAAGGTAAATCTAAAACTGTTTATACGGATGTGTATGGCTACTATTCCATCGTGCTTCCCAGAGGCAGATACCTGTTGAAAATTAACAGTGCTGGTATGCAATCAACCCAGCGCCAGGTACAGCTCAACCAAAATGGCAGACTGGATATTGAACTGCAGGAGGCAATTAAAAGTTTACAGGCTGTAGTTGTAACAGCAGAAAAAAGTTCTGTTACCCGTAGCCTGCAGGTAGGAGCAAGCCGGCTCAATATTCAAACCATAAAACAGGTTCCGGTTGTTTTTGGAGAAGCGGATGTGTTAAAAGTAGTATTGTCATTACCCGGAGTTACTTCTGTAGGGGAAGCTTCTAATGGCTTTAATGTTCGGGGTGGTACAGCAGATCAGAACCTGATCCTGTTGGGTGATGCTACCGTTTTTAATCCTACGCATCTTTTTGGTTTCTTTTCTGCATTTCATCCAGACCTTGTCAAACAGGTTGAATTATACAAAGCCAGTATTCCGGAAAAATTTGGTGGCAGATTATCCTCTGTTCTTGATATTACCTTGCAGGATGGTAATGCAAAAAAATGGACAGGAAATGCAGGCATAGGCCCGCTTACCAGTTCAGTGAGTATCGGCGGACCTATTAAAAAAGAGAAGGCAACAATTTCTTTAGGTGCGCGAACCAGTTACTCCAACTGGATCATGAACCAGTTGCCTGATAAGGCGTTCAGGCAAAGCAGGGCTTCTTTTTATGATATCAACCTGCGTACTGCTATTAACCTTGATAAAAAAAATACACTCTATCTGACCGGGTACCTCAGCGAGGATGCTTTCCGCTTTAACCGCGATACCAGTTTTCAATATGGAAACAGAAACCTGAATGTTAAATGGAAACATCAATTTAATGCGCTGCTTTCCGGAACCTTTACAGTAGGTACTGATCATTACCAATACCAGGTAGAAAGTGCAAACAACCAGGTGAATGCCTTCCGGTTAAAATATGCAATCAACCAGCAATTTTTCCGGTCTGATTTCAATTGGCTGTTGAATGATAAACACCAACTCAACGCTGGCTTACAATCTACCTATTACAGTTTACAACCCGGCAATTATGATCCACTTGGAACTGCTTCACTGGTGCAACCCAAAAAATTGAACCGGGAGCAGGCATTGGAATCTGCCATCTATCTGGGGGATCAGTATCGTATTAATTCCAATTTATCTGTCAGTGCCGGAGTCAGATGGAATCTATTTCAACATTTTGGTCCGGGTACAGAATTCCAATACCTGCCGGGACAAACCAAAGATACCACTACCATCATCGATACCCTTCAATACCGGAGAGGTGAAACTATACAGCGCTGGACTGCACCAGAATGGCGATTGAGCATGCGCTACCTGCTCACAGAAAACAGTTCGATAAAGGCAAGCTTTACCACAACAAGACAATTCCTGCACATGTTATCCAATACAGTAACGATCTCGCCTACTGATATATGGAAGTTGAGTGATCAGCATATTCGTCCTCAGGAAGGCTGGCAGTTATCTGCAGGGTATTACCGAAGTTTTGCTTCCAATAAATGGGAAGCTTCTATTGAAGTCTATTTTAAAAGAATTGCACACTATCTCGATTTTAAAAGTGGTGCCCGCCTGCTGCTCAATGAGCATCTTGAGACCGATCTGATCAATACAAGAGGGAAAGCATATGGCGCTGAATTCCTGTTGAAAAAACCGGATGGCAGATTAAACGGCTGGTTCAGTTATACCTACTCTCGAATTTTTCTGCAACAGGATGATGCATTAGCAGGAGAGTTGATTAACAGGGGTAATAATTATCCGGGAAATGCAGATCGTCCGCACAATATGAACCTGATTGCGAACTATCGTTTTTCACACCGGCTGAGTTTATCCTGGAATCTTATTTTTACTTCAGGCAGACCCATAACCTTACCTATTGCAGTGTTTAACCAGGGTGGTGTAACCGGATTGATCTATTCTGACAGAAATGAATACAGGATCCCCAATTATTTTCGTTCCGATATTTCTTTCACTATTGAAGGAAATCACAAAGTAAATCAACGTTTCCATAATGCCTGGTCCGTGGGTGCCTATAACATCACTGCCAGAGAGAATCCTTATTCTGTTTATTATGTACAGGAACAGGGGGCTATCAATGGTTACCAGCTGTCCATCTTTGGTACAATCATTCCCTTTGTATCCTATAAAATAAAATTTTAATGATGCGGTCTCCCTTGCTATATAACTATTTCCTAATCTTCCTGCTGAGTACGATTGCCTGCAGGAAACCCTATATAGCCCCCGTGAAGCAACAAGCCAATCAATTCCTGGTGGTTGATGGCCTGATCAACGCTTCTCCAGGTGGGGTGTCAAGATTTACTTTGTCCTTTTCAAAGAGTCTGAATGATACTACCGTTCAATACCCGGTAAACAATGCTGAGCTTCGGATTGAAGGAACGGATGGATCAATCTACAGGCTACAGGCAGTAAATGATTCAGGTGTTTATACAAGTTCTCCCCTTCAACTTTCTGCTGCGAACAACTATCGGTTGCTTATTCGCACTGCAGACAACCGATCGTATCGGTCTGCATTTGAAAAAGTATTGATTGCGCCGCCAATTGATAGTATCACCTGGGAAACAAACCCGGATCTGAGCTTTTTTATTTATACAAAAGATCCCTCTAATCAACAGCAATATTACCGATGGGAGTTTGAAGAAACCTATCAGACAACGGCACAAACTCCTTCCTTCTGGGCTGTAGTAAATGATAGAATAGTGCAGGCTGATGCCACTAATCAAACGGCTTCCTGCTGGATTACGGATCCTTCTAAAGAACTGTTGATAGGCAATACAACCGGACTTTCATCTGCTCTTGTATTCAAGGCTCCCTTGCATATGATCAGCAAACCCGATAAGCGGTTATCCATCCGCTACAGCATGTTGGTAAGACAGTATGCTATCACGCCTGAAGCGTATCGCTATTACAGGTTAATGAAACAAAATTCCGAAGAGTTGGGTGGTATCTTTGATCCACTTCCTTCGCAATTAACTGGTAATATTCAATCCGATTCGGATCCGGAGGAGCCGGTGATTGGCTATATTGCTGTTGGGCAAACTACTGAGAAGAGAATATTTATCAGTAACCAGGAATTAGATAACTGGCCGCTTATAACAACCGGATATGATTGCAGTGTGCGGAATGTACCCTCCAATCCAACTGATTATACCATTTTTAATTACCCGGATCAGGAATA
>JALOMU010000241.1 GCA_025455285.1 Flavihumibacter sp. | reverse complement strand
CATAAACTATTTCAAAAAATTATCATGGAAAAAAAGATCAGAATTGCAATTGTAGGACTTGGTTTTGGTGCCGAATTTATTCCTATTTATCAAAAGCATCCCCATGCAGAATTAGTAGCGATCTGCCAGCGTAATGAATCCAAGCTGAATGAAATTGGTGATGCATTCGGAATTAATAAACGCTACACAAATTTTGAAGCGCTTTTACAAGATCCGGAGATTGATGCAGTACATATCAATACCCCAATCCCGGATCATGGTCCACAATCCATACAGGCATTGAAAGCGGGTAAACATGTAGCCTGTACGGTTCCCATGGCCACTACAGTGGAAGAATGCCGGCAAATTGTAGAGCTGGTAAAGCAAACAGGTCTCACCTACATGATGATGGAAACGGTGGTGTATGCAAGAGAGTTTCTTTACATGAAAGAATTATACGAAAAGGGAGAACTGGGAAAAATTCAGTTTCTGAAAGCGAGTCACCAGCAGGATATGGATGGATGGCCTAATTACTGGCCTGGTTTGCCACCCATGTATTATGCCACCCATTGCGTTGGTCCGGTTTTGGCACTGACCCGCGCAGATGCGGAAACAGTATCCTGTTTTGGTTCAGGAACAATTCGCAAAGAACTTCAACAGTTTTATAACTCTCCTTATGCAGTTGAAAGTACGCATATTAAATTCCGGGATTCAGATCTTAGTGCACATGTGTATCGTTCCCTGTTTGATACAGCAAGGCAGTATCGGGAAAGCTTTGAAGTATATGGTTCAAAAAAATCTGTGGAATGGCCATTGATTGAGGGCAATCCGCTTATTGTACATACAGCGAAGAAACCAGAGCCTGAGATTCCTGAAGAAGTGCATTGTCCGGATTATTCACACTTGTTGCCTCAACCGATTCAATGTTTTACAACAGCGGGGGTATATGATACCGATGAAAATCAGCATTTGTCCTTTATACAGGGAGCTGGTCATGGGGGTTCACATCCGCACCTCATGCATGAGTTTGTGATGGCCTTGGTGGAGAAGCGCGAGCCTTTTCCAAATGCGCGGCAATCCGCCAATATTACCTGCGTAGGAATTCTCGCACATGAATCAGCTAAAATGGGTGGACAGGTGTTGAACTTGCCGGATTTTACCTTACCGGAGAATTAACCCATCATGTAATAATGCGATTATTCGGTTCGAAGAGACCGGATCGGATTAGACATAGCTGCTTTTATAGCCTTGAAGCTTACGGTTAGAATGGTCAATACCAGTGCTGCAATCGTAGCCAATATAAATACCTGCCAACTGATACTGATCCGGTAATCGTAATTTGTTAACCAGTTATTGAGATAATAATAGGCAACAGGTGCCGCTATAATACAGGAAAGAATTACAAGGGTAACAAACTCTTTGGATAATAATCCCCATAAGTTGAATACACTTGCTCCCAACACTTTCCGAATGCCAATTTCTTTGGTACGCTGTTCCGCTACAAAACTGGCCATTCCAAACAATCCAAGACAGGAAATAAAAATAGCAAGCACGGCAAAATAAGTAGAGAGCTTTCCAATTCTTTCTTCTGCCTGAAATTTGTTACCGAATGCCTCATCAATAAAGCGGTATTCGAACGGAACAGTAGGTGTATATTTTTTCCATATTTTTTCAATACTGCCCAAAGCGTTGGTGGTACTTTGATTTGGATTCAGTTTTAGAATAAGGTTACTCATGTTGTCATATTTTCCGATATGATACAGTGATGGCCGTACCGGGAAAAATGGGGACTCCTGCAGAATATCCTTTACAATTCCGATGATGGTATAAGCCTCTCCATTCCAGCGCAACGTTTTACCTACGGGATCCTTCATGCCAATAAATTTGGCAGCGGATTCATTTATAACAAAAGCTGCAGAATCCGATGCGAAGTCCCGGGAAAAATCTCTTCCTTCCTTGATATCCCATTGTATGGCTTTACCATAATCAAAGGTGATCGAATTATTAGGGAAATCAATAGCCAGATTCGGGTCTTTTCCTTCCCATTCAAATCCCCCATTTGTATTCCAAACATCCGTAAGGGGACTTTGGGCTGCAGCCATTTCCTCAATGGCTCCAGCCTGGATGAGTTCCTGTTTAACAACCTCAAAATGTTGTCGTACTTCAGTTTCCAAATCCAGGCTGATCAAGCCATTTTTAATATATCCGATCGGCCGGTTTTTCGCATACTGAATTTGCTGATAAACAATGATGGTTCCAATAATCAGCATCACCGAAACCGTGAATTGTACAACAACCAAAACTTTTCTGGGCATAGCAGCAAAACGCCCCAGACGGAAAGTACCTTTTAATACTTTTAGTGGCTGGAAAGAAGATAGAAAGAGCGCTGGATAACTGCCTGCCAATAAGCCCGTAATTACAATAAAAGCAATACTAAAGATCCAGAAGAAGCTGCTTTGCAGGGGAATTGTCAATTTTTTTCCTGCTACCTCATTAAAAGCAGGAATAAATAGCTGCACCAAACCAAGGCATAGGAGAAAGCCAATAAATACAATAAGATAGGATTCAGCAAAAAACTGTATGATCAATTGCCAGCGCAAAGACCCGATAGTTTTCCGGATGCCAACTTCTTTTGATCTTTTTTCACTTCTTGCGGTACTCAGATTCATGAAATTGATACAGGCCAATAGCAAAACAAAGATTCCGATGATACTAAAGAGCCATACATATTGGATATTACCTCCACTATTTTTGCCGTCTTTAAATTCATTATATAGGTTCCATTTACTCATGGGTTGTAAAAAAACAGCCCACTTGTAGCGTCTTGCCTCCTCTCCTATGTTGTCAAGTTTTACGTTTTTTATTTTTGTGGAAACTTTTTCCAGGTCTGCGTTGTCTGCTAATTGCGCAAAAGTCTGACTGAAATTGCTATCCCAGGGATCTTCCATTCTTTTTACCCAGGGGTTGTCAATCAGCCAAAGTTCCCATGGCAGTATTACTTTAAGATCACGAAAAGTTGTATTGTCCGGCAGATCTTCATATACACCAGTCACTTTTACATCATAGGTTCGGTTTAATTTGATGGTTTTATTGATGGGGTCTTCTTTCCCAAAAACAGTTTTTGCAACTGATTCAGATAGCATTATGGAATAGGGATCTTTTAATCCGTTAAGAGATCCATTGATCATTTTCAAGGTTAGCATGGCCGGACCATCCGCTTCCATGTACATGCCTTCACTTTTGATATGTTTATCCGCCAAACTCAATAGTTGGTTACCACTCCAGGAAGTTTGTACCACATATTTAAAATCATTGCCGTATTTGGTACGAATCTCCGGTCCCATTATGGCTGGATTAGCTACCTGTGTACCGATTCTGCCATTGAAGCTGGCATGCTGCATTACCTGGGCAATGCGGTCATAATTCGCATGGTATTTATTGAAGGTAAGTTCATCGTAAACCCATAATCCGATCATCATCGCAACGGCCATCCCAACTGCCAACCCTCCAATATTGATAGCACTGTAACCTTTGCTTTTCATCAGATTGCGCCAGGCAATTTTGAAATAGTTTCTGATCATGATAAGTTGGTTGTTGGTTTTTTGGTATTACGTTACCTCCAAAACACCCAACTTATATGATGCCAACTTTTTAAACGCCTCATTTTCATATCGGCAGATAGAACAGGCGGTATTTGAATATCCGAAAATGATACAGGCATTGTCCGTTTTTGATACACTCAGGGTTTCTTACTTTACATGTAAGGTGATTTCCTCTTCTTTTTTAAGAAAATCTGCCACTACCGGTTGCCTGTTTCCAGAAGATAGTAAAGCAGCATCCTCCACTATTTTTATGGGATCAATACAAGAGAGATGTTTTTCGCGGAAGGGTTTATTGTATTTCAGGTTGTAAGCGGATATGACTGACCACCTGGATTTTTTGGAATTGTTGGCATCCGACCGATGCAGGATATTACTGTGAAAAAACAACACATCTCCTGGTTGAAGTTCACAATATACCAGTTCGCACATAGTTGCTGCCTGCTCTACAAAATCCATATCTGCACCTTGCTGTTCACCAACGAAATTGTGTTCGAAGCGCTGCATTTTGTGAGAACCTTTTAACACCTGAAGACAACCATTTTCTTTGTTCGCCTCGGTTAATGCCACCATCACGGATATCATCGCTTCCGGGTACAGAAACCCATTTTTGTACCAGTAACCATAATCC
>JALOMU010000240.1 GCA_025455285.1 Flavihumibacter sp. | reverse complement strand
CCCTCGCCGTATGATCAATAAGGATCGCAGGATTCAGGTGGAATTTGAATATGCCGACCGGAACTACCTCAATACCAATCTCTATCTTTCCAATGAAACGGACATCGGTAGGCGCTTTCGCCTGCGAATGGCAGCTTTCTCCAACAACGATGCAAAAAACTCTCCCATCAACCAAACCCTCGATCCACAACAAAAACGTTTCCTGGGATTGGTGGGTGACAGTATTCAATCAGCGTTTTATCCAATTGCTTCCATTGATACCTTCTCTCCAGGTAAAATTCTTTACAAAAAAATCGAAGTGCTGGTAAATGGAGCACCGGATTCCATCTATGTGTATTCAACGAACCCGGATAGTGCGCGGTATAACCTGAACTTTATAGAAGTAGGACAGGGCAGAGGCAATTATGTACCCGATCTCAATGCTGCCAATGGGAAAGTGTATCGTTGGGTGGAACCTATCAATGGTGTGCCGCAGGGAAATTTTGAGGCAGCTACTTTGCTGATCACGCCCAAAAAACAACAGGTGCTCACCTTTGGAGGAGATTATTTCGTCAGTGGCAAAACCACCATCAGTGCAGATATCGGCATGAGTAATTTCGATATCAATACGTTTTCCACGCGGCAAAAAGGAAATGATAAAGGCTTTGCTTCGCGATTTCAATTCAAACACATCGAACAACTAAATCCATCGTTGAACCTGCAGGGAGATGGATCCTTTGAATGGGTGGAGCACAGCTTCCGGCCATTGGAACGCTTACGAAATGTAGAGTTCACCCGCGACTGGGGATTGCCACTGCAGGTATTGCCTGCTGATGAAACCATGTATGCAGCAGGATTGGAACTGAATGATAAAAAGAACAATCGCCTGCGCTACCAGTTTACCGGATACCAGCGAAGCGATGGCTTCAAAGGAGGCAGGAACAGTCTGCTACACCAGCAGAATATGAAAGGATGGAGTTTCAATAACCAGTTGAATATCACAAAATCAACAAGCCTGCTTGATGAAGGGTATTTTCTCCGACCCAGTTTGAATATTGCGAAAACACTGGCAGGTTTGCGCAACTACACAGTTGGCATGAGTTATGAACTGGAACACAATGAAGCCCGGAACAAACAAACGGATACGGTTACGCCCTATAGTTTTTCTTTTGATATCCTGAAGATCTATCTGAAATCCGATGAACAGAAAGCCAACAAATGGGGATTCAGTTATTATACCCGAAGTGATCAGTTACCAATAGGAGGTGAATTAGTGAGAACCGATCGTAGCCAGAATTTTACCTTAACCGGAGAATTGATGTCGAGTCCGGCACACCAGCTACGGGTGAATGCCACCTATCGTACCCTGCAGGTATTCCAGAAGACAAATACCAATTCTGAGTCGGATAAATCCTTATTGGGCAGGGTGGAGTATCAGATTAATGAATGGAAAGGATTGGTAACAGGAAATGTGTTGTATGAATTAGGAGCGGGACAGGAGCAGAAGCGCGATTTTGCTTTCCTGGAAGTACCTGCCGGTCAGGGAGAATATGCCTGGTTTGATTACAACAATGATGGCGTGCAGCAGCTCAATGAATTTGAGATTGCGCTGTTCCAGGACCAGGCCAAATACATTCGCATTTTTACGCCTACCAATGAATTTGTAAAAGCGGCCTACAATAGTTTCAATTATAGTATGGCGATTAATCCCAGGGCAGTGTTGGATCCACTGGCCTCAAAAGGATTCAAAAAGATGTTGACCCGTTTCAATCTGCAGTCCTCCTTGCAATTGTACCGCAAACAACTGGCAGATGGATCTATCCAGTTTAATCCGTTTGATAATAAACTCGTAGACAGCACCCTGATCAGTTTAACCAGTATATGGATCAACAGCCTGGCATTTAACCGGTTTAGTTCACGCTGGGGATTTGATATCAGCAATATCCGCAACAATGCTAAAGTATTGCTTACCTATGGATTAGAAAGCCGGTCGCAGGAGGAATGGAATATCCGTAGCCGCCTGAATTTTGCAAAACGATATACGCTGGAGTTAATAGGAAAAGCCGGACAGACGCAGTTAGCCACAGGCAATGAAAAATTTGATAACCGGAACTATTCGGTGCAGCAATATTCAGTTGAACCGAAATTAAGTTTCACAAGAGGGGCCAATTTCAGAGTAGGAGGAGGGTATCGTTACCAGCACAAGGAAAACCAACTGGGCCTTGCTGAAAACCTTAGTTCGCATGCCATGAATGCGGATGTGAAATACAATCTGCTACAGAATGCATCTCTTCAAGGAAAGTTTACGTATAACACCATCCGGTTTCCTTTTCCAACCAACACTACGGTCAGTTATATCATGCTGGATGGATTGCAGCCTGGTAAGAACCTGTTATGGTCACTTGATCTCACCAAACGATTGGGTAAAAACCTGGAAATGAATATTCAGTACGAGGGTAGAAAGCCCGGGGAAAACAGGGTGATTCATATCGGCAGGGCATCCTTACGTGCTATTTTATAAGCTGAATTCGATATAACATGTATGAATACCTGCAGTTGTTAAAGCAATTGTAAGACTGGGTATGATAGTTGCATATACCTTCTTTGTTGTAATTTGCGACATCTAAAATCTCATTTATGAAGAAACTACTTTTATCCTTTGCAATGGCAGCCGGACTTATGAGTGCAAAAGCACAAAGCGACTACAACAGCGCCATCGGTCTTAGAATTGGGGGTTATTACGACCTGGTATCTGCATCGTATAAAACACATGTAACCAAGCCTGGGGCGTTGGAATTTAACCTTGGTTTCCGTGGCCGTAGCTATGGCAGTTTTGATTGGGTAACCGTTGCGTTCAGTGCAGCATATCAGCACCATTTTGAAATTAAGCCAGTGCCTGGCCTGCGCTGGTTTGTAGGTGGTGGTTTGACCGCTTATAATTCATTCTCAAACTATGACGATTACAAAGGATTTGGTTTGGGTATTTTCCCAACCGGCGGTATTGACTATAAGTTCGAAAAAATTCCGTTGAACCTGTCTGCAGATGTTCGTCCGACTTTTGGAATTGTTGATCCCTACGATGCGCCTGGATACAAGCACCGCAACTTCCGTGGCGATAACTTCGGCATCTCTGCCCGTTATACCTTCAGATAATCCTGAATCGGAAAGTTTATTTAAAAAGTGCCTCTGTTGCAGAGGCACTTTTTTGCATACAAGATAATTTGATTATGTAAGCAGCTAGTATTATTTTAGGAAGCCCAGACCTAGAATATGAGACGTAAGCCCAGGTTATTGCTCTGCATTTTCAATGCACTCATCATCCTGTTACCCATCTTATCGGAGGCAAAAATTCTCCCAGAAAAAGAGTGGATACGGTCAATGAGTGATCCAGCTCCATTTACTGGAGATTCGCTGGAAGACTTTCACTTATGGTCCGTTGAGAAGCGATTGAATTATTTGTCTCAGATTGATAACAAAGCCAAAGGGCCTCATTTTAAGGCAAGAACCAACATATTAAAAGCCTATAATACCTACCTCGGAACATTCGAAGCCGGTTATATCCCAGAGGAGAAAGAAAAAAAAATTGCGAGTAGTAAAATTTTTCAATGGCTGGATGAAGCCATCCAGCAAGCCTATGCGTCAGAAGACGATTATTTAATAGCTGATATCAGTTTTAATTATGGGGAAATTGCCCATCTGCTCAAGGAGTTCGAGGTCGCGATGATGTATCTTATAAATGGCTTAGAGAGAAATGAAAAACTGAATCGGCAAAGTAAATCGATACATTACCTGGTATTGGGAGAGTTGTTGTACAAGATAAAGGAACTCGCCTAGCCGAAGAAGATTCTTCGTCAGAAGATGATACGTCCCCGTATGAGCTCAACTCGGTGGATTCTGGAGACGCCGCCGTAGTATCCACCAGTTCCTGCAGCATGTCGTCGTTATGCAGATCCAGTACGGGGCAGCCCGGTGCCAGAACAGTTCCAAGTGATATCTCTCCGTGAGGATCAGAATCATTAACATCAGTTGCTAAACTAGACGGGACAATGCTATTCATTATTGATGCATCTGAAACAGCAATGTTAATGTCAATATTGCTGGTGTCAAACGTAAACGCCAGTTCTGGCCTCCTTTCGTCCAGCTGCGCGAGAATCTCGGGAACTTCCTGAACAGCAGCAGTTTCATGCAATGTGCTGAAAAACTGAGGACATGATGGACTTCTCGCCGTTTCTGCGGTGCCTTC
>JALOMU010000239.1 GCA_025455285.1 Flavihumibacter sp. | reverse complement strand
TCCAGTCCTGGGCACGAAATAAAAAGGGAAACCCCTGATAGCACTAGCTTTCAGGGGTTTTTAGTTACCTGCACTCATATTCCATAAATGCATCCGCACTAGCATTAAAACTTTCCAGTATCCGGGTGCGTTTTTTGATATAACCTTTTTCATCCAACTCGTAGGTATAACGGGTATCGAAACCATTGCCTTTTTCAAAACGGATTGATTTTGGCAAACTTTTGCTGTGCTTGCCCAACCAGGGATAATAAACGGCGTTTCCAACAAAATAATAGTTGTGCAGATAGGTCCAGAATTTTACATCATCGGGATAATATTCCAGCCGGGTGATAGCAACACTGGTATCTAATCGCATTTCAAATTCCGTTAAATTCCCATTGGAGTAGGAGAGTGAATAATCCGCAATTCCTGATTTGGAAGAATCTCTTATTGTTGCGAGATACTTATCTGGTGTATAGGTGAAATATCTTTTGGTATTGAGGGTTCCATCCAGATAAATTTCACAGGAAGCTGCCAATGCTTCATTGTTGAGGTAGTATACCACATACCATTCGTTTGCGCCGGGTGTATAGGAAACAGTTATTTTATCCGGTTGGTAAGAAATGCTATCATCTCTTCCCATAGGGCGGTCAATAAAAATCAATCGGTTCAATTCATCATAGTGATAGGTAAGTTCATAAACGGTACTGTCTGAAATCACATTTTCTTGTGTATGGTAGCAGGTTGCTTCTTTATTAATCGATGTTTGTTTCTGGCAACTCTGGAGGATGAATAAAAGTGATAAAAAAGTGAGGTAAAATAACTTCTTATACATAGGATAGGGTTTCACGCAAATTAACGTAATCGGTGCGACTTTGTTGTTTTTCTTCAGGTAAAACAATCTCCTAAACTTTCACCCCAAACAGATAACCAACAGCTGCCGATAATACCATTGCAATTGTTCCCCAAATAACAATTCGAATGATTGCTTTACTGATGCTTGATCCGCCTGTTTTGGCGGAAACAGCTCCAAGGATAATCAGTGAAAGCATCGTAAATCCATAAAGGAAATACTCCATATTGGAGACGGGTGCAAAGACTGTTACTAATAGCGGCAGTACGCCCCCTCCTGTAAATGCCGCACCGGATGCTAATGCTGCCTGTATAGGCTTCGCCTGGCTAATTTCATTGATGCCTAACTCGTCCCGGATATGGGCTCCTAATGCGTCTGCTTCCGTTAATTCTTTCGCTACCATTAAGGCGGTTTCTTTTTTCAGCCCCCTCTTTTCATAAATCTGGGCCAGAATCGTTAATTCAGTTTCTGGCATTTGTTCCAATTCAAGTTTTTCCCTTTCAATATCGGCTTTTTCAATATCAGTTTGTGAACTTACTGATATATATTCCCCTGCTGCCATCGATAGTGCTCCAGCAACGAGTCCTGCAATGGTTGCCAAAAGAATAGGATCTCGTTCTGTACTGGCGGTTGCTACACCTATAGCCAAACTTGAAATTGAAATAATCCCATCGTTCGCACCCAGTACTGCTGCTCTGAGCCAGTTGCTGCGTTGAATAAAATGGCTATCCAGGTAGTTATCTATGGTAATCATTTGATTTGTTATATGAATTCAACCTATAATTTACTGAATTTGTAGCAGACTGCGTAAACCATCGGTTCTAATGGCGACTCGTCGAATTTGCCCCCCTGCCATGTTTTGACTGCTGCAATTTGCTTTCATGAAATACCTTATTCCCCTGGTACTACTTGGTGCAATTACCCTATGCGCCTGTACTACAGAAAAAGAAAACGAGGGCCCTGATCCCGAGCCAACAGATACCATTCTTCAGGAACTTGCCTTCAGCGTTTTGCCGCAAACTACAGCCAATTTTAATCTTTCTGAAAATGCAGATCACGTAAATGTGATGGGAAACCAGCGCAAGCCATTGCCTGCATTCAAATCACTTTCAGCTAAACCAGGTAAAGCAGTTGGGTATGTAAAAGATAGTTATGGCAGACCCATAGCCGGAGCGCATATTGGTATTCGATCTTCGGTTGTGGGTGGTGTTTATTCGAATGGTACAGGTGTTACCAATGAAAAAGGGTATTATGAATTCACCATACCATTTGGTACAGCAGAATTTTTCTCTGCCGCATATACTATTGACTATAGCGCAGGTAGAGCAGCCATTGGTTTATTCCCTGCCGATTCAACATTGAATTCCTTCGCCTCCGAAGCCGGAGTCGTAAAAAACTTCGTGTTACTTCCATATGGCAGAGGTAAAACAGATGCCATTAGCGAAAAGCCCTGGTTTGGACGAAACTATTTTGGTGGAAGTATATTCATCAGTTATGATACCAAAGAACCTGGTGATATCTGGGCCCCTGCCGGTGCACTGCTGGAAGGATCTGAATTTGAACTGCGACTGGAACCCGAAGAATGGCTGTTCCATGCAGCAGAACGAAAAACGATTGTAATCAGAAAGAAAACAGGGAATCTCAATTTTACGATCGTCAATATACCTGTAGGCCGCTATAAAATTTCTGCACGTCTTGTTGGTGGTGGAGATCTTCGACTGAAAGAGATTGGCCCCTATGCCAGCTCCAATTTTGGTTTGTCACCCAAGCAGGCAGTGGGTTCCACTACCATATGGTTTAATCCAGATGGCGCTCAGGCAAGCAGCACCGCCGCTTATACCGGCAACTGGAGATCCATTGATGTAAAAATTGAAATGCCCTGACATGAAAACCAAATCCCGGTTTGTTTTCCTGCTGATCAATTAGCTGAAAGCTAGATAATTTCAGGAATCACGGACACCATTAGTGGGTAGATAGTACCGTTCATCTGTGATTGCAAGAAAAGCTCACCTGGCTTTGCATACATTAGTGCCGGAACATAAGTTATGCAAAGTAGATTCGGCAAAAAAATTGTTTGGCAAATATCATTGGGTGAACTACTTGTATGGAGTGGATTTACATCACTTTTCCTATTGTTTTATTTTTTCATACTAACCTATAATCCAAACGGAAAAACAATCGATTCAGCACATTTTATTAGTGATGTCGGAATTGAACTGTTAGTGAGTTATCTTATACGGATTGCAATCATTGTTATTCTATGGTGGTTTTATTTTCGGAAATTAAGGGATCGTTCTGTCTCTGCTACAATTTGGTTGCATCTTCTAACGGTTAGCATCTATCTATTTGTTGGTAGTGTACTTCCCTATAAGCTATTGGAACTTGGAGGAATGGACATGAAAAAAGGCCGTTCCATGCTCTGGATGGATATCGCACTTCCTTATATTTTTTATGTAATACAGTTCTCGGGTTTCTATGCTTATTTTTTCTGGTGCCGTTCGCAACAACAACTAAAAAAGGAAAAGGAGTTGATATCACTTGCCTACCAGGCTGAAGTAGGGGCATTAAAGGCCCAGATTCAGCCTCATTTTCTATTTAATACCCTCAACAGTATCAGTGCAACCGTTCTTCCAGAGCAGGAAGCGACCCGTATATTAATTGCCAAGCTGGCAGATACTTTTCGATATGCTTTACGATCCACTACCGAGGATCTTGTACCCTTGGCTGTGGAATTGGAATTTATTGAAAACTATCTTGCGTTGGAAAAGGAGCGATTCACGCATCGCCTCCGGGTGGAGATACTGGCAGATGAAACCATCACGGATGCAGCGATTCCTCCTATGCTGTTGCAGCCATTGGTAGAAAATGCAATTAAACATGGAATCGGGCCCTCAAAAACTGGAGGCAAGATCAAAATAACCTGTCGGGAAGACAATGGTTTTGTAGCAATTCATGTCTGTGATTCAGGCTTAGGATACGAGGGTGATCTCAGCACGATGACTAAATCCGGAGGTATCGGATTGCGCAATACCATGTTACGACTGGAAAGATTATACAACGAGAAAATACAAATCAGCAGGCATACACCTTCCGGTTTGATTTTTTCTTTTAAAATCCCCATTCATTATTATGCATCCAGGAACAGTATTGATTATAGATGATGAAGATGCAGCCAGGATATTCAGATGCCCTGTTTGAGTGGGTTCCAGGTAATACGGCAACTGGTTCATATTCCTCAGATTGTCTTTACAACTGCATACGACCAATATGCATTGAAGGCATTTGATACCAATGCGGTTGATTATTTACTAAAGCCTTATAC
The DNA here is from genome assembly GCA_025455285.1 of Flavihumibacter sp. Taxonomy (GTDB): domain Bacteria; phylum Bacteroidota; class Bacteroidia; order Chitinophagales; family Chitinophagaceae; genus Flavihumibacter. The sequence continues at coordinate 242 of JALOMU010000239.1, read as the reverse complement.
CTGCGAGCGTTTCAAGCGGGCGGTGGATAAAGCGATGCTTCAAAATGGTTACAGCAGGGCCCGCATTTCCGCAATGGCTGAATGTGCCGGGGAGGCTGCGCCTGCATTTTATGAACGCATATTTCTGGAAGCGGGTCAGAAAATGATTAGTCTCGCAATCGATGAAATAATGTACCTGGAAGCGGAAAAGGATTATACCAGGGTATATGCCGGCGACGGATTCTATCTAAGCAATTTTGGAA
>JALOMU010000238.1 GCA_025455285.1 Flavihumibacter sp. | reverse complement strand
GCCAATCCCAGTTGCCGGAATTGAACTGGATCCTCTAATAAAGCATGCGTACCCACCAATAAATGCAACTCACCATCTGCCAGTTCTTTCAGTATTTTTTTTCTTGCTGCAGCTTTTGTAGATCCGGTTAACAATGCAATTTTAACTGGCATCTCTTTTAAAAGTGCTGAGAGTCCCTGATAATGTTGATTGGCTAAAATTTCAGTGGGCGCCATCAGGCTGGCCTGGAATCCATTATCTACTGCCAGTAACATGGAAAGCAATGCCACAATGGTTTTGCCGCTTCCTACATCCCCCTGCAAGAGACGGTTCATCTGCCTCCCATGCGCCATATCCTGCCTGATTTCCTTTAACACCCGCTTTTGCGCATTGGTAAGAGCAAAAGGCAGGTGATTATGATAAAAGTTGTTGAACTGTTCTCCCACCTGGGAAAAGATGACTCCTCTTGAATACCGGTGCCGTTCGAGTTTTATCAATCCAAGACGGAGTTGTGCAATGAACAATTCTTCAAATTTCAGCCTGGCGAGTGCACGCTGGTAAGCCAGTTCAGAAAAGGGAAAATGGATCTGCTGGTAGGCTTCATATCTCGAAGGAAACTGGAATTCCTGTAACAAGTGAGCAGGCAGGTTTTCGGGAAGATCTCTTTCCTGCAAAGCTTCTAACAAGGTAAATGTTAGTTTGCCTAACTGGCGTCCGCCCAGGGATTTGGCTTTTAGTTTTTCAGTACTCGGATAGATGGGCTCAAGAAAGGCTTTTCCACTTGCTTTGGCAGGAGTATACACTTCCATTTCAGGATGTGTTAGCTGCAGTATGCCATTGAAATAACCTGTTTTGCCATAAACCAGATAAGCCTGTCCGATCTGTATATTTTTCTGTATCCAGTTAATTCCCTGGAACCAGACCAGTTCCATTACGCCAGTTCCATCTTTCAATTGTGCAACTAATCTCCTACCCCGGTTTTCACCCAATATTTGCATCGTTTGAATAGTACCTGCCACCTGGATATATTCCATAGAGGGACTAACCGCAGCGAGTTGAGTGATTTTAGTTCGATCAATATGCCGGATTGGAAAATGATCCAGCAGATCGCGGAACGTGAAAATCTGAAGTTCTTTTTTCAGGATGTCAGCCCGCAGGGGACCTACCCCTTTCAGGTATTCAATCGGACTGGATAATATGGGTGCATCAAAGTTGATGGAAAACAATTTGGGCTCAAAATTAGCATACCGGGATTATTTCTGAGATTCTTTCAGCCCGGTATAGGATTTGGGAGTTGGAATAAACTCTTTTCTGCCAGTTTTAACTTTCAGCAATGCGCGTAACATGGCTATCATCAAAGCAGGTAAACTGAGTAAGGCTTTAATGGTGGGAGATGAATAATACCTGGAAGGCATGGCAATGGCAAGTGTAAGCAGGAAAAACAGGAGAAGGCTCAGCCACCAACCGGGCACCGGAAAGAAAAAAGCCCAACCTGTGGCATATCGGATGATGACCAATACCAGGATAGCCGAAAAAACAACCAGGTATAGTGACCTTGGCAATAATAAGTTTTGTACCAGTTTGTTGTAATAATGGCGGTCTTTATATATGCCAATCATATCCGGTTCCCAGAACATGCGAAGATGGTACCACTGCGCTTCCAGCCAGCGCAGGCGTTGTTTTTCAAAAACATCGTGACTGGCAACTTTTTCGTCCAGCACCCATGCTTCGGGCAGATAATGCATCTGGATACCTCTTTTCAATAATTGCATATCAATTTCTCTGTCTTCACCGGGATTCTCCAAAATCGGCTTCCAGTTGAAGATTGCTTTAAGCAGATTAAATTCAAATGCCATTCCGGAGCCGGAAGGAGCTGCAGAAAAACCAAGCGCCTGTTGCCCCTGGCGAAAAAGGTGGTTATTGATTTCTTCACTGATTGCATCGAGCAGGGCAACACTGGTTTGCTCATTTTTTGCGGTACGATGACATTGAATGGCCTGGTGACCTGCCCTAAACGCATTGTTAACCTGGCGAAGGCAATCCGGTTTCATGATATTGTCTGCATCCAGCAGCATCACAAGATCGTATTGACCAGGAAGCAATGTTTCCAATGCAGAATGAATGGAGCGCGATTTCATCCTGGTATTTACTTCCAGCACGCTGGCACCTTGATGTCGAAGTTGTTGTACTGTAATTGGCTTCAGGGAGTCCGCCACAACCATCACATGAAATTTATCCCTGGGATAGTTATGCGAAAGTGCTTCCTGAACGGTATGGCAGATAATGTGATCATCGCGGAAACTTGGAATTAATAGCAGGATATTTGCCAGTTCACTGGCTTCAGGGATTGGGTCTTCGCGGTACATAAGTCCGGCTATTGCAACTACCAGTAAATAGGTTATGCTGCAAAACAGGTAGATAAAAATCAATAATCCGGCTATGTATAAAAATGTTACCACATTAATCGGAAAAGTATAAAAAAAGAACCGTATTCTAAATACAACCTAAAAAGCCGGCGTATGGCCGGCTTTTGGTTGAGAATTAAGTTGATCAGGAAATATTTGATTTTTGAATCAGGGCTGGTGGTGTATGAGCTATGATCCATAAATCGAATAGGAAATTCTGTTTTTGTGCATAGGTGATATCCAGTTTGATCCTTTCTTCCACAGACATGCAATGGCGATCTTTTTTACGAATCTGCCACAAACCTGTTATACCCGCTGGAGCCATGAACCGCTTTGACCATTCATCTGTGGTAAGCATCGCAGCTTCATACAAGGGTAACGGACGATTACCAACAATTGACATATCTCCCAGCAATACATTGAAAAACTGTGGAAGCTCATCCAAACTGGAGTTTCTCAGGAATCGACCAAACCGTGTTGCACGCGGGTCATTGGTGATCTTAAAGAAAACACATCCATTGTCTTCATTGTACTCATTTCTATGCTTAACCGCATCTTTCAGCGCTTCGGCATCGAGTTTCATGGTGCGGAACTTATAAAAGTTGAAGATCCGATAACCACGACCAGCTCTCTTCGAAATGTAAAAAACAGGACCCCTGCTCTCCAGTTTGATGATCATTGCGATCAGCAACATAAGCGGACTCAGAAGAATCAGGGCTGTTGAAGATACCAGGATATCAAATAACCTTCTTCCAGCTCCAAGCGGCGTCAGTTTCGCCTGCTCAGCCACCTGCTCCATTTTAAATTCAGACCGGGAACAGTTTCTCTTTTTCACTTTTGAAAGAAAATCAACCCGCTGGATCAGCTTGTCATCTGCTTTGCGGGTATCGATAACGTCATCGAATAAACGCATCAGCAATGCTTTGTCTTTTGCTTCCACCATTTTACCGGCAGAATCCATGATAACCGGTATAGCGCGGAACTTTTCAATTGACTTCAGGTAGGCATTCAGGTTAGCAGCTTCAGCTAATTCCAAATTTCCTTCCACAATAATAACTTGTGGTATAGTTTTTGATTGAGAATCGATGCGCTGAAGAATAGCTACCGCCTTCGGAACGGATTCAGCGGCATATCCACCTTCAAACAGGTGAACGAGATAATCAATATTGCGGGAGTTTTTTCCAATAAAGAAAAATTCCCTGTTATGTAAGACAGCCACCGGTGCGGCCTGATGCTCGCGGGTAATTGAATACCTGCGGTAGGTTGGCTGCGGGGAAGTTGTTTGGGTTAATTGTAAAGTTTGTTCCATTCAGGTAAGATTTGTGCGAAAGTTTTATCAAACCACTTTCAACAGTTTTTTAGATCCTGCTACAGGCGATTTGGTCAAAGCTTCCAATGCTTTTATAAGGTCAACGGGATTAAAGGGTTTGTGAAACGCTGCTTCCACATCATAACGGGTACATACAGTTGCAATTTCTTCTTCTTCCAAAGATGAAATCACTACCATAGGTATATTCTTATACAGCTCACTTGTTTTGAAGTATTCTACAATTTCCCAGTTAGCGGTATCAGGCAGTTCAGGATCTACTACAATAGCAGATGGCAGTTCCGACCTGGTTAACCAATACATGGCATCTCCTGCTTCAGAAGCAGTGATAGCCGAGAATTGTTCACTCAAGACAGTGTGCAGTAAAAATCGGATCGATTTACTAGCTGTGATTACGAGTATTTTTCTTTTCATCCTTGAATAATTAAGTTTTGTTAGAAACTCAATTTTTCAATAGGAATTCAATTGGAACGGTTAGGCTTTCAATGGGTACTTGGAACAATCAACATCAGCG
>JALOMU010000237.1 GCA_025455285.1 Flavihumibacter sp. | reverse complement strand
GCATTGCCTCTTTGATCCGCGACTTTTTAAATAATTCCGGGTCTAGGAAGGTTCAAAAACTTGGAGTAAATTAGGGAATTAACCTGTTTACTCCATGATGGACTTCCTGTTTTCTGTTTGGGAACAATTTCGTTCCTTTTTTGGTTTTGATGCACTGATTCAACTGATTACTGAGGGAGATTATAGCAAACTCAGAACCTTTGAAGGCATTGCTGCTTTTATATCTCCTGTTATTCCTATTATTCTGATCCTGGAATTAGTAAGAGGAATTTTTTACAAAAAGTTCAGTGTCATATCTTATAAGATTCCTTTCTTTTCTTATGTATTGAATGCCTTCCTGGGAAGATTTATTGCCATTGGGATGACCTTCCTGGTGATCGGATGGCTGGAAGACAAAGCGCTGTTTACCGTGCCGTTTACATGGTATTGGTTTGTCTATGGGTATGTGATATGGGAACTCGCGCATTTTGTTTATCATTATTTAGGGCATAAAGTACGTTTGCTCTGGTGTCTGCATTCCACACACCATGCTCCCGAGACCATGCATCTCGGAGTAACGCATGCGCATTTTTTCCTTGAAGCCCCCTATGCTGATTTGATTCGAACAACGATCTGTATTTTACTAGGTGTTCCTCCTCCCATGTTATTTGTCATCATGTTTATTGATGGTACCTGGGGTGCGTTTATACATGTGGGTGAGTCAGTAATGAAAAAAGGGGACATGGGAAAACTAGGTCGATGGATTCTTACTCCTTCCCATCACCGGGTTCACCATGCAAAAAATGTTGAATACATGGATACCAATTTTTGTAACCTGCTTAATATCTGGGATCGGGTATTTAAAACCTATCAACCACAAAAAGAAAATATAGCTATTCAATATGGCATCACACGTGATATCAAACCCAATAATTTTCTGGATGCCTATTTTGGTGAAATCATAGCACTTGCAAAAGATGTGTATCGTGCCCCAGGAATTAAGAATAAATTTTTGTACCTGGTTATGCCACCAGGCTGGAGTCATACCGGAGAACATAAAACTGCATATGTTATGAAACAACAACTTCAGGAAAAAAAGTGAACCACCTAAATACCATTGCTATGCCTGCTAATCTTGCCAAACGCCAATTCAACGGAATCCTCCTGATGGTCATTGGAGCATTCACCGGTTTCATCAGTTGTGTATTGAGCCTGATCAACCCCATTCCTGAATTGTATGGTATCTTTTTGTATGGACTTACTTCCATTGCCATCATTCTTGCTTTAATCGGACTATACTTGTTACTCGAATGAAATTCTTATTACTTTTCCTGCTAGCCGGCTTTTCTTCTTATGCAGGTGAACCCGCCCCGATTGATACGAAAGCTACCAAAGAAACCAGGGCGCTATATCGTAAGCTCCATCAGTTAACTGAAAAGGGTATCCTGTTCGGGCATCAGCATGCTACTGAATATGGTCATGGCTGGAGTGGAGATTCTGATCGATCTGATGTGAAATCCGTTACTGGTTCTCACCCCGCTGTTATTGGTATCGATTTCAGTGGTTTATCAGGCAGGCCAGACAGCCTGATAAAGCGGGAAGAAAGCCACCTGCGAAAGGTTATAACAGATACGTATAAAAGAGGTGGACTCATAACGGTTTCCTGGCATTTCAACAACCCTCTTTCAGAAGGTGGGTTTTATTGGCAAGAGGGAGTATCAAAAGCTTCCGTTAGAGAAATGATCCCAGGCGCTGCAGCACATGATAGGTACAAAAACATTCTCAAAAGAATCGCTGATTTTTTGCATACGGTAAAAGGAGCTGGCGGAGAACCCATTCCAATGATCTTCCGGCCCTTTCATGAACTGGACGGTAGTTGGTTCTGGTGGGGAAAGAAGCATTGCAGTCCGGATGAAATAAAGACACTCTGGAGGTTCACGGTCAACTATATGCGTGATTCCATGAATATTCATCAGTTACTCTATGCCTTTTCACCGGATTGTACTTTTCAAACAGAAGCTGAATTTCTGGAGCGATACCCTGGTGACGACTTTGTTGATATGGTTGGCATGGATAACTATGCCGATTTTGGTCGGGATGGAAAATACAACCTGCCGGCTGCGCTAAAAAAATTACAAATTGTGCAGGCTTATGCTAGCAAGTCCGGCAAACTGGCGGCTCTTACAGAAACAGGCCTTGAATCCATTCCCAACCCAAACTGGTGGACAGAAGTGTTATTAAAAACGATTACGGCACCAGGCTTGCGTTTATCTTATGTACTGGTATGGCGGAATGATAAAACAAGTCCAACGCATTATTATGCCCCCTTTCCTGGCCAGGTAAGTGAACCAGATTTTATTCAGTTTTACAAGTTTCCTGTTACGATTTTTGAAAAGGATTTACCCGCTTTATATACCGATTAGATATTCCCTTTTTTCATTTCCTGAACAGCATAGTCACATGCTCTTGCGGTTAATGCCATATAGGTAATGGATGGGTTAACACAAGACCCGGATGTCATGCAGGCCCCATCTGTTACAAATACATTTTTCACTGCATGCAATTGATTGAAAGCATTCAGCACAGAAGTTTTTGGATCACGTCCCATGCGCGCTGTACCCATTTCATGATTTGCATTTCCGGGGAATGACATCTTTCCACTCACTGTAATATTTTTATAGCCGGCTTTTTCAAACAATTCCACCCCGGTTTTAGCAGCATCTTCAAACATGCGTTTTTCATTGTCCCGGAACTGCGCATCAAATTGAATGATAGGTCTTCCAAAAGGATCTTTTTTATCCGGATGCAGGCTCATTTTATTTTCCTGATAAGGCAGACATTCTCCAAAATGGTAGATGCTGATTTTCCAGGGACCAGCTTCACTCATGTTTTCTTTTAACTCTTCACCAATGCCATCTGCCTGACCACGTGTGCGATAGGCGCCTCCACCAAAATGATATCCTCTCAAAAAATCGCCTGTTGCCTCAGTAGCATTCCGGAATCTCGGTATATACATATTGGTAGGCTTTCTTCCTTTGTAATAACGATCTTCAAATCCGTCGACATCTGCAGCTATTACCAACCCTTTATGATGATCCATCAGGTTGAGTCCCAATTGTCCACTGTCATTTCCCAAACCATTCGGGAAACGATTGGATGCAGAATTTAACAGGATCGCTGTTGTTCCTATCGTGGAGGCATTAATGAATAAAAGCTTTGAAAAGTACTCTTCTGTTTGTTTTGTTTCCGTATCAATGATCTCAACTCCGGTTGCCCTTCCTTTTTGTTCATCGTAGAGTACTTTATTCACCAATGCATTTGTACGGATCGTTAATCTTCCTGTTTCCATGGCTGCAGGAAGTGTGCTGGAATTCGAGCTGAAATAGGCACCAAAGGGGCAACCCCTGTGGCAGAGATTTCGCGACTGACAAACTCCTCTTCCCTTGAGCGGCGCCGTTAGATTGGCGGATCTTCCAATGATAACCTGCCGGGTGGAATAAGCTTTGGCAATTTTTGCAGTAAAATCCTTTTCCACACAATTCAGTTCGAAAGGAGGTTGAAAAATTCCGTCGGGTAAATGTGGAATACCATCTCTGTTCCCACTGATGCCTGCAAATTTTTCAACATAGTCATACCAGGGAGCGAGGTCTTTATAACGGATTGGCCAGTCTATCCCATAACCATCTTTGAGATTCGCTTCAAAATCAAGATCACTCCAGCGGTAGCAGGCTCTTGCCCATAGAAGGGAACGGCCTCCCAGCACATCCGCCCTGATCCAGTCGTACCGTTTTATTTCTTCATACGGATTTTCCAGGTCCTTTGTATAGAAATGTTTGTTGTCTTCATTGATGGAATAATGCCTGGTTTGAACGGGATATTTTTCCCGGTCGGCTTTACATAAACTGTTGCGGTGTTCAAACTCCCAGGGATGCATCAACGAAGTTGGATAACTGGGATGCTGAACCGGTCCACCTCTTTCCAGTAAGAGCACGCGTAAACCTTTTTCACATAATTCTTTTGCGGCCCATCCACCACTAACGCCTGATCCAACAACGATCGCGTCATAGGTATTCTGTTGTATAACTTTAGTATTCAGGTAAATTCATGGCTTTGGGATAATCAGCCAATGCCAGTTCTGGTTCGGCAATTTCGGGATGCCATAATTTTTCCCATTCAAAACTATAAAACCCTTTGTAGTTATCCCCGGCTAGAAGGTCGATTCCTTCAAAAATGGGAACCTGCCCTTTCCCTAAAAAGGTGTAGCGAAGTTTTCCCTCTTCCTTTATGGCATCTTTTACATGCACATGCCGGATGTATTTTTTCAATGCCGGATATACTTTGGTGGGAGCTTCACCGGTTACTGTCCACATATTTGAAATATCCCAGATCAAACCGATTTTCTGACTATTTACTTCTTTCATGATCTTTTCCAGGTCTGCCAGATAAACAAGGTCGCCATGTGTTTCCATCAATACTTCCACACCTGATCCTTTGGCATGTGCGGATAATTCAAGCAATCCTGCTTTGATCAGGTCCATGGTTTCTTCCCTG
>JALOMU010000236.1 GCA_025455285.1 Flavihumibacter sp. | reverse complement strand
GTTATGCTCATCTTTTTCGCTTCTTCTTCAAATAAATTGACATATCCCACTTTCCAGCCATAGTTGGCAAGGGTTTGCGGTATCACCGTTCTGAATCTTTTATGCGATTCCAGATTTGCAGCAGTAAAACCATGCAGGTTAACAAATAGCTTGAATTGGGTATTTGCCTCAAGACTTTCAAGGGTACTAAGAAATTTCTCCTCCCAATTTTCAATATCCGCTGTTTCTAAAATGCCACTGATTTGAGTTACCAGCAATGACTTCTCCGGGTACCAATTGGTTTCAATTATTTTACTTGTTTCCATAAAGTAAAATTACAATTGAATGGAAGCTTTTATGGCGGAAGACAATTCTATGAATATATTTAACTGAATCTTTAGTTCCTAGATAAATATAGTAGTTGTTTTCTCATTTTCCAATTGACACAAAACTAAGCCCTGTTGAGAATTGGTTAGTTGAACAATGAGCGTACCCTCTTTTGACCAAACAGCAGTTTGTCCGGCAGCCTCAAAATCATCACAGGCACCGATACAGTTTACCATCATAACGTGCATGGAATACTTGCGGGCGATTGATGGGAAATAAGCCATCGCTTTATCTACTCCCTGTTGCGATTTGGCTACACTTGCCAGATAGAGATTGGCACCCAACTGATAGGCCCTCTCTGAATGGTCAGGTTGCAAACTTTCATAACATATGGCCGGTGCGATTTGTGTATCCTTAACCGTTATCAATACCTGCTTTTCACCGGCTTCAAAAAAGGGAAACTCATCCGAATGCAATTGCTGTTTGAAATAGCATTGCCGCGATTGGAAGGGTTGAAAAATGCCCATGCCGATCCTTGGTTTTTCCCTACCGACTATTGGCATGCCGATTCCAATCGTTATTGATAATTGGTTGCTTAGTTCCTGGAGTTCATCCAGGGTGTTATCGCCCTCCTTCATTACCAACTGTTCCGCCAACGCTGATTCATAACTGGTAATGGATAGTTCAGGAAAAAAGATACAATCCGCACCTGCTTGTGCGGCCTGCCTGATATAGTTTTTATGTATAAGCAGATTAGCTTCGATATCTCCTTTTACCGGCTTTATTTGTGCCAGACTGATTTTCATGATTGCTTATTGCCCCGTCAAGATACGATACTCCTCGGGTAATTCGATACTGGAGAACTGATTCGTCAATCCATAAAACAGTAGCAACGTTACTACTGCTCCCAGAATCAAAATGCCCTTGGCTTGGTGAGCCGGACTAAGGCTCAAGATAGGTTGATTCATTTTTTTGCTGTGTACTGCAGCCAGGTGTCCGAAAAAAGAAAGGACGGCCAATGCATAATAAGGTATAAAAAACAGGTTGACCGGAAAACTGTTGATGCCCGCTGCTCCAAAATAAAAATTAGTATCCAATTTTAAATAGAAGCGTCCCACCAGTACAGCACTTACATGGATCACCAGGAAAATGGCCAGATAAAGTCCGCTGTAGAGGTGAAGTTTATCAAAAAAGCCGGCGTTCCTGCTGCCTTTCCTTCGAACTAACTGAAGTCCGGATCGTATTTGAACCACCACTGAAACCAGCAGTATCATTTCAACAAAGGGATGTCGGTAAATTTTTCGAAGGCTATCCATTAGCTCTATATGCCGCTGAATGCCAAAAATGCTGATAAAATGATTGAATAAATGAATGCCGATAAAGCATGCCAATACGACTCCCGAGAAAAAATGAATTTGTTTTATTTTCATTTATTGTGCCTTCTGGCAAAGTTCCTCAAGTATCTGGTTGAAATTCTTATCCTGGGATAAGAACCACTTTTTTATTTCCAAAAATCCTTCATTTTTACTTTTTCCGTAGTCAGTTTGGTTACGAAGAAGAATTGATACAATTCCCAGAACCATACTCTTCTTCCGATTCTGGTATACCAGCGCATGGCACTTCTTAACCGGGCGTCTTTATGGAAGAATAACCGGATCAAAGTACTTGGCCTGGTTTGCATAATCAATTCTATGAGTTTTACATAGAGAATTACCATCCAGGGTTTCAGGTAATTGGTTTTGATTACCTGGTGCTTATAGTCCCATTTTCTTTGATCTTCCAGAATGATTTCTTTTTCTTTTACATCTTCAAAATAAGGTGTCCACTTATGAGGTGTTACGTATAGCAACTGCACCTGATCCGGATCATAGGACAATAATTGCCGCAGACTATTATAAAAATCTTTTGATTTTTCATCTCCAAAGCCTACCACATAGGTGGCCATTGAAAGGATATTATGTTTCCGAAGCAATTGAATCGCTTCCTTGTCTTTTGAAATGGTACCTGCTTTTTTGATTTTTTCAAGTACCATTTCATCATAATTTTCAATTCCTAACAGGAATCGCTCAAATCCGGCTTTTTTGTACAGATGTAAAAAGTCGGCATCCCGAACAATATTGTCGGCCCTGATGGATCCCACCAATATCAGTTTCAGATTTTTGGCAACCAGTGCTTCCAGGAATGCTTTCCATGCTTTGGGGTTAGAGGAGGGATTTTCGTCTGCGAAATTAAACACCTGGATACCATATTTCTTGTGCAGCATTTCCATCTCATCTGCCAGCAATTGCGGATTTCGATGTCGCCATTTTTTCCAGAACAGACTTTGTCCGCAATAAGTACAGGGATACGGGCAGCCTCTTGAAAATTGTATGACCACTGCTTTTCTTTTACCCCAATAGGTGTAATGATATCCCTTCATTAGCTCCCATCCAACACGGAACTCATCCAGGTTCTGAATATTTTCTGCAGGTTGTGTTTTAACTGGTACATTATTCAATCGGAATGCGATCCCCCTGATGGTTTCAACAGTTAGATTATCTTCTAAAGCTGCAACAAGTTTTAAAATGGTGGCCTCTCCTTCACCGCATACTATGAAATCAATCTGTGGGTTGTTTTCGAGAATTTCATTCCAATGGTAAGTTGGAAATACCCCTCCAATGATGATTCTGATATTTTTGTTTTGCTGTCGAACAAGCGCTGTAATTTCATTTATGATTGGCTGGGCTGATGTAGACCCGGAATGACCTAATAAGATTAGATCCGGTTTTGCAAGCCCAATTTCTTCAACCACTTTTTGTATGGGATGATTGTGATAGTCAGCATCCAATAGTGATACTTCATGTCCGGCATCAAGTAAGGGTCCGCCAATGGATAGCAACCCGAGTGGAGGCAGATGCTCTCGCGGCATCCTGCTTCCAATTGACAGATGAGGTGGGTTTACCAGCAATATTTTCATAGATACTGATCAGTACTAGAGGTTATTTATCTTTTATCGTGAATCCTTTTGGCGCTTTTAATTCTCCAAAGTCATACATGTTTATGAAGATGGAAACAGTGTCTTTTGAACCTTCCCAGGTTACTCTGTAATTGTCCAGCATCGCCATTCCCATGAATCCATTATCACTTTTAACGGGACAACAACTGCCTGCTCTGAAATAGGAGATGGGCTCCTTATTAGGACCAGCCAGCGCGTTTAAGAATCTTCTTTCATTAAGCGGACCCTCACTATTGGCTGCTCCACCGACCTGTATCGGATTATTGGGTGTGAGGCCATAGGTTGGGTCGTCTGAAATTTCAGTCAACAGAAAGGTTTGATTATTTAATAGCGTTGCCCTGGTTGTACTGGATTTTGGAGCAGAGGTTTTAGCGGTTTTGCTTGATGCGCACGACATAAGCAATGCGATCGCTACTGATAGCAAGGAATATTTCATAGATAATAAAGTTTAATATGGAAATGATTCCATGCAATCAATATAGAAATCATTTACCGATAATCGAAATAGACGGAGATTTTTTTACCAGTTTAACTTCCATCAATTACACATTATCGCCGAACTCAATTGCGGTTAATCTGTCGTCTACGAATTTGATGCCTGTAATGGTATTTAAGAATGTTGTAGGTTTCGAATTATCAAAATGGAAGTTTGTTGTATTTAGCCATTGTTCAAATGCTTCAGCTGTACCAAAAACATTAATTCCGTGTTTCATTAAGGCCAATAACAATAGAATGTGTTCTTTAATGTTTTCCTTAAAAATGCTTTTAGGCTTGCGATATTCCCTATATGTTTTAACACTTAGATTTAGCCAGTCAGCTATTACCTCGTCATTAAAATCTGTAAGTTTTTTGATAGCATTTAAATAATTCGAATTAATCTCTTTATTGTGGAGAAAATAGAGGATCTCACTATCATTCATTTGTAGAGGGACTTCC
>JALOMU010000235.1 GCA_025455285.1 Flavihumibacter sp. | reverse complement strand
TGCGCATAATGGTTGCCGCGATACTGTCAACTGGAATGTAACGGTGCATCCGAATCCGGTGCCTGCGCTAACACCAAAAGATCCTGTTTTGTGTTTGGGAAATAGTGTGCAGTTGTCTGTACGAGATGGGGTTCAGTACCAGTGGAGGGCCTCGGAAGGGATAGCCAACCTCAACATTCCGAATCCATTTATTTCGCCTACCGTTAGTACCAGTTATAAGGTGACCGTAAGCAATCAGTTTGGATGTGTAAGTATGGATTCCACCACTGTTACGGTAGCACAGCCGGTGCAGTTACAGGTTGCAGCCGATACAGCTGTTTGTCGGGGATTTTCAGTTAACCTCCCGGTAAGCGGTGCCACCAGCTATCAATGGATAAGTGGAGAAGGCTTGAATTCATCCACCAGTCCGAATCCAATTGTTAGTCCGGTTACAGATACCCGTTATAGAGTAGTTGGTTATGATACTTACAATTGCTTCACAGATACCGCCGAAGTATTGGTTATGGTGAGGGAACTGCCAACAGTAGAAGCTGGGAATGATATTCGTCTTGCAACCGGTGAACAGATACAGCTAAAACCAACCTATAGTGCTGATGTGGTGAGTTATAACTGGTCGCCCCGCTGGTTTGTTAGTTGCGTTACCTGTCCGGAACCATTTGCGTTTCCGAGAGACAATGCACCCATCACTATTACCGTACAGAACCAATACGGTTGTGTTGCTACTGACGCGGTAGGGTTCCAGCTGGAATGCGCTGAGAACGTTTCCATACCGAATGCCTTCACACCCAATAACGATGGTAAAAACGACCGGTTTAACCTCATGGGTAAGGGAATCCGGGAGGTAAAAAGCCTGCGGATTTACAGCCGTTTAGGGGATGTAATCTTTGAGCGGAAAAACTTCCAGATCGGTGAGCGTCAGGCTGGATGGGATGGTACCATTTCCGGTAATCCCGCTGCTGCAGGAACCTATGTTTATTTTGCTGAATTCATTTGCGATACCGGTGAATTATTTACTCGCAAGGGTACCATCATAGTAGTCCGCTAAGTTTGATTTTCCTTCAAAAAATACCTGAGTAGCCATCAGTTTTTTGACATGATGCCTTGTCTCTTTTGGGAGGTATTGTTGAAGATCCCAATAGTTATTGGAGCCGGCTTTTTTAATGGCTTTAAAAACGGGGCCGGGACCACAATTATACGCAGCAATAGCGAGTGACCAGTCGTTAAAGGTTCTGTATAAATCGCGCAGATAAAGAGCGGCTGCTTTTGTACTTTTCTGCAGGTGTAAACGTTCGTGGTAGAGTCAACACGAAGGCCAAGATCCATTGCAGTTGATGGCATCAGTTGCCAAACACCAAGCGCACCAACTCTTGATGTAGCAGAACTTTTCATTTCTGATTCAACAATGGCGAGGTATTTTAATTCACCGGGTAGTTTATAAGATGTAAAAATCTTATCAATTAAATTGAGCTTGGCTTTTTCTGTTTTTTGAATTTTAGTGAAAAGCTCCGACTGCATTTTATTGTACTTGCTAATGTACAATTGCAGTCCATAGTGATGAGAATAAGTTTCGGGTTCGAAAACATTGAAAGCGCTTAAGCTGCGGGTTGCAGCTTCTGCCTGTACATTTCGCGCACGCATGGAATTGCGGGCGGTTGCACTTATGAACACGAACAAAAAAAGAACCAAAATGAGTTTCAGCGATTGAGATCTTAACATACGGGTACATTAAAGATGAACAATGCCGACCCAGGCTTATGGATAATAATAATCAGAACTGGAAAATCACAGGAAGATTGGATGAATTAATCAGGAAACCGGGGGGCGGACGAGTTTGGGTTTTTCAATTGTCCGATAGCCTGATCAAATAGGATGGTGCAAAAATAGTGCACAGCGCCCGGCATTGCAAGGTTTAAGTACTAAGGGAAACTACGATAGGTTGAAGTAAACCACTGCATTGATTATCTATGTTCATTGAAATCAAGAGGTTAGGTATGTGTATAGCTGTGGATAAGTTAATTGTTAAAATGTAGTATCATTACGCCTTAATTTATTCCATTGCCTGTAAAAGTCATATTAGCATTTGCAGCTGTTTACCTGATCTGGGGTTCTACCTACCTCGCTGCACAGTTTGGGTTGGCTACCATCCCACCTTACCTGATGGGTTCGATGCGTTTTGCAATAGCGGGATTTCTACTGCTTGCCTGGTCTTTTATTAGTAAAAAACCAATGCCGGGAAAAAGAGCGATAGTAGTAAACAGTGTCGGCGGGATTCTGATGCTGGTTGGTGGTAGTGGTTCGGTATTATGGTCGCAGCAATACCTGGGTTCAGGATTAGCTGCCATCCTGGTTGCCTCCCTTCCCATATGGTTTGTTATACTGGATCGGAAACAGTGGTCTTTCTATTTTGGTGATAAGCGGGTGATCATGGGCGTTATACTCGGTTTTATTGGTATTCTTTTACTTTTTGGGGCGGGAGTAAGCAATGGCTTACAGGCAGAAAAAGGCTGGATGCAGGTAATCGGGATCGGGGTGATTTTGCTCGGTTGTATAGCCTGGACAATAGGATCCTTATATGTGAAATATAAAGCGGTACAAATAGATGTGGCCACCAGCGCAGGAATTCAGTTATTCTCAGCCGGATTGTTTTCACTAATTCCTAGCTTTCTCTCTGGCGAGTGGAATGGTTTCGAATGGAGCCAGGTAAGTACCGGCGGATGGCTGTCCTTATTGTATTTAACCATCCCTGGTTCATTGATCGCTTTTATGAGTTATATCTATTTGTTGGCTGTTCGTCCGGCTGCACAGGCAGGAACATACGCCTATGTAAACCCGGTTATTGCAGTATTGCTGGGAGTGCTCTTTGCGCATGAAAAAGTAAGTGGCTGGCAAGTGATTGGCCTGATCACCATACTGCTGAGTGTATTAATGATCAACTGGTCCAATTATAAAAAATAGCGGGTATTTTTGAGCAGTATGACAGGCAGCAATCCATATGAAATGAGAACAGTAGCGGTTACCCGTTATGTTACACCCTTGCGTGAGGGAGGATCATTGCCTGCTATTGCTGAAGGGGATGATGGTTTTTTATACGTGTTGAAATTCAGGGGAGCCGGACAGGGAACAAAAGCATTGATTGCAGAATTAATTGGTGGCATGATTGCCAAAATTTTGGAATTGAAAGTACCTGAGCTGGTATATGCAACTATAGATGAAGCATTTGGCAGAACAGAACCCGATGAAGAGATCCAGGATCTGCTGAAAGCAAGCGTTGGATTGAATATCGGCGTTCATTACTTATCCGGTTCTATTACCTATGATCCGAATGTAATTCAACCAGATCCCCAAATCGCTTCCAGGATCGTTTGGATGGATGCCTTTCTGACAAATGTGGATCGCACCTGCAGGAATACCAATATGCTGATGTGGTACAAGGAGTTGTGGGTAATTGATCATGGAGCCTGTTTGTATTTCCACCACAGCTGGGACGATTGGGAGACGCAGAGCCTGAAACCTTTTGCTGCGATCAAAGATCATGTGCTCCTGCCTTTTGCTAATCAACTGGAAGCAGCAGACCAATGGGCCAGGGAAAAAATTAATAAATCCGTGCTTGATGCTATTGTTGAACTCATACCGGATACCTGGTTAGCTACAGATAACCAACTGAGCTTTGATGAACAGCGGACTGTGTATAAAACCTTTTTGTGGAATCGTTTTACTCATTCTTCCATCTTTTTAAACCACGCGATCGATGCAAGGAAAGCGCTTATTTGAATACGCGGTTTTGCGGGTGGTGCCCAGGGTGGAGCGGGAGGAATTCTGCAATATCGGTGTTGTTTTGTATAGCAAGGAAGCACGGTTTCTGCAATGTAAATTTCACCTGGATGAGCCGCGGTTGAAAGCGTTGTTTGCAGGGCTTGATATTGAAGAGCTGAATCAATACCTGCAATCTTTTGAGCGGATCTGCAATGGTAGTAAACAAGGAGGACCAATTGCACAATTGGATCAACCCAGCCGCTTTCGCTGGTTGACTGCTACCAGGAGTACAATACTGCAAAGCTCAAAAGTGCATCCGGGATTTTGTGAAGATCCTGCTATTGCGCTGCAAAAACTTTTTGATGAGCTGGTGCTGTGAATTTTATTTTCTTATCTGCCCATTACCTTCCAAAATCCATTTCTCCGTAACCAGTTTCTCCAACGCAAAGGGACCGCGTGCATGTAGTTTTTGTGTGGAGATTCCAATTTCTGCACCCAGGCCAAATTCTTCGCCATCTGTAAAACGGGTGGAAGCATTAGAATAAACGGCAGCAGCATCTACTTCGCGAATAAAGCGCGCGCATTGTTTTTTGTCTTCCGAAACAATGGCCTCTGAATGTTTGGTGGAATAGGTGTCAATGTGTTCCAGCGCTTCATCTATTCCATCCACAATTTTAATAGCACATTTCAAACTGAGGAATTCCCTGCCGAAATCTGCTTTGCTTGCCTTACGCAGGAATGGATACCCCTTCAATAGTTTATAAGCAGCCGGGTCAGCAAAAATTTCCACTTCAAAAGAACTGAAGGGTGCCTGCAATGCTTTCAGTACTGCTGGCGCAATGGCTTTATCGAGCAGGATAGCATCGGCAGCATTACAAACGGATGGCCGGGAAGTCTTTGCGTTAACAATGATATCCACCGCTTTTTTAAGATTCGCTTTTTTCTCAACATACACATGACAAACGCCGGCACCGGTTTCAATCACCGGAACACGGCTTTGCTGGCGAACATATTGAATCAGCTGATCCGATCCACGCGGAATCAGCACATCCAGGTAGCTGGTAGCTTCAAAAAGTTGTTGCACTACTTCCCGGTCGGGTGGCAATAAGTTCACAAGCGCTGTAGGTAGCCCGTGTGCTTTTAAAACAGAATGGATGATTTTAACGGCCGCTGCATTGGTATCCGCAGCTTCACTGCTTCCTTTTAATACCGCTGCATTCCGGCTACGCAAACAGAGCGCTGCAATATCAAATGTGACATTCGGACGGGATTCATAAATCGCACCAACCACTCCCAATGGAACCGCTATTTTTTTTAGATGGATCCCATTGTAGAGGGTTCGTTCTTCCAGGACCCGGCCGGTTGGATCAGGCAATTTGGCTACTTTTCGCATACTCGCGGCTATGTTTTTTATTCGCTGTACATTCAACAGCAGCCTGTCGTTTCGCGGATTGTCTGTTGGCTGGCGGGAAAGATCGCTTGCATTGGCTTTGAGTAAGGCGGATTGTTTTTCTTCCAGTGCTTTAGCCATATCCAGTAGCAGCTTTTGGATGGCTGAATTGGAAAGGGATTGCAAGGTTTTGGCTGCTGTATGCGTTTTTTGCAGCGAGTTGGTTATGTTGATCATGATTAGTCGTTGAATAGTACAATGTCATGCGCTTGTGCTGCTATTACATTTTTGCTGGCTCGATGTGCTTCCATGGAGGCTGCATCCAGTTTCGCTTTGGCTACCCCTAAAATTGTCTGATCCTCTTCCATCAATTGAATGACTTCTCCTT
>JALOMU010000234.1 GCA_025455285.1 Flavihumibacter sp. | reverse complement strand
CACCTGATCGCCCGACAGTCTTTGCCCATTCAGTTGTTTACACTGGACACCGGCCGGCTCTTCCAGGAAACCTACGACCTGCTGGATAAAACCATCGCAAGATACAAAGTACGTATCCAGGCATTTTTTCCTCAGGCCCCTGCTGTTGAACAATTGCTAACCGAAAAAGGTCCAAACAGTTTTTACGAATCTGTTGAAAACCGGAAAGAATGTTGTTTCATCCGAAAAGTGCGCGCCGATCAAAGTGAAAACCGCGCCAACCTGCCTTTTGCAGAATGGGATGCCGCTCACCAGTTGATCAAAATACATCCTTTGCTGGATTGGTCTTATGAACAATTACTGGACTTCATCAAACAGGAAAACATTCCCTACAATACCCTGCACGATAAAGGATTTCTGAGTATTGGTTGTGCACCCTGTACCAGGGCCGTAGAAGTGGGAGAAGATATCCGCGCCGGCAGATGGTGGTGGGAAGCTTCCAAAAAAGAATGTGGATTGCACCAGGAAACCAGTATTAAATTGAATTAAACAGAAAGAAAAGCAGAACAACTATGTCAGCCAACAGTATCATACCCGCCTTTCCGAGAATGTTAGAGGACGAGAGTATCTATATCATGCGGGAAGTAGCTGCCCAATTTGAAAAACCGGCATTGTTATTCAGTGGAGGAAAGGATTCCATTACCCTGGTTCGCCTCGCACAGAAAGCATTCTGGCCCGGAAAAATTCCGTTCCCCTTATTACACGTTGATACAGGGCACAATTTTCCGGAGACTATTGAATTCCGCGACTGGCTGGTTCGTGAAACCGGAGCTGAACTGATTGTGCGCTATGTACAGGACAGCATTGACGCAGGTAAAGTGAAGGAAGAATCCGGCAAATATGCCAGCCGGAATGTGCTGCAAACAGTAACCCTGCTGGATGCAATCGAAGAGTTCAAGTTTGATGCCTGTATCGGTGGGGCAAGAAGAGATGAAGAGAAAGCCCGTGCCAAGGAAAGAATCTTCTCTGTACGCGATGATTTCGGTCAGTGGGATCCGAAAAAGCAACGCCCTGAATTGTTTGAAATGCTCAATGGCAAAATCAATATTGGAGAGAATGTTCGCGTATTTCCCATCTCCAACTGGACGGAGCTAGATGTATGGACCTATATCAAAGAAGAGAATATGGCAATTCCCTCTATTTACTACACGCACAAGCGCCAGGTAATTGAAAGGGATGGCATGATCTGGCCTTATTCGGATTTCCTGAACACCAGTGAAGATGAAGTTCCTTTTGAAGAAATTGTACGCTTCAGAACCGTAGGGGATATGACCTGCACAGCTGCAGTAGCTTCCACCGCAAATGAAATTGATGATATTATCCGGGAAATTCTCTCTGCTAAAATCTCTGAACGCGGTGCGCGCATGGATGATAAAAGAAGTGAAGCTGCAATGGAACAGCGTAAAAAAGAAGGATATTTTTAAGGAAGCTACGAAACGGATATGCTTTCTTTCACCCAAAAATTGGCAACACTGGCCACTTTAAGTTACATATTGTCCCCCTCGGTTAGCTCTGCCCAAAGAACTGGCTTGCACGACCATAATTCCATTGGTTGGTATCAGCTCAACACTACTACCAACCTGGGAAGGAAGTGGGGATTGCATATGGATTATAACCAGCGTTATGCGCCTTTTTCAGGTTCACTTTTTCAGCGCCTGATCAGAACCGGTGTCAATTACAAACCCAATAACAAATGGCATTTCAGGGCCGGTTATGTTTGGGTTGAAAACCGGCCTTATGGAGATTTCCCTTTCAATTCAGAAGGACTGTTCACCAACGAACACAGAACCTACCAAATGGCTGCCTACCGTCACCAGTGGAGTCGTATAGACATCCGGCATCGCGTAATGACTGAACAACGCTGGCTCGAAAGGACCAACAGTTACCAGTATGCGAACCGGGTTCGTTATCAGCTAAAGGCCCAGTTACCGATTACCTGGAAAAGCAGACAGTCCAGCTATCCCTACCTGCAGGTATATGATGAAATCATGGTGGCATTTGGCAAAAACGTGCCTACCAATCGGTATGATCAGAATCGCGCAGGTATCCTGGCAGGATATCATTTCTCAAAAAACTGCCAGTTGGAAGCAGGTTTAATTCATATCCACCAGCAGCTCCAGCGTAAGCAAAACAATCAATCGATTTTTCTACATAACACCGGCTTACAGGCGAACCTGTATGTGCAGGTAAACGGTTACAAAAAAGCTAAAGGAAAATGACACCCACAGCAGTTAATAATTTATATCCTGTCTTTCTTAAACTCGACCAGCTTCAGGTGCTGGTTGTAGGAGGCGGTTATGTGGGTGAAGAAAAGCTCAATTCCCTACTGAAATCTTCCCCCAATGCCAGTATTAAACTGGTTGGGAGAGAGATCAGTCCGGCTATCAAAGCCTTAGAACCAAACTTCGAAAAACTACAGCTCGTAGAAAAAGTTTTTGAACCTTCCGACCTCGATGGACAGGATATCGTAATTGCTGCAACCAATGATAAAGTTCTGAATGCTTCAGTAAAAGAAGCAGCAGCAGCAAAAGGTATTTTGGCGAATATCGCAGACACGCCCGATCTCTGTGATTTTTACCTGGGCAGCATCGTTAATAAAGGAGACCTGAAAATTGCTATCAGTACCAATGGCAAATCACCAACCGTAGCCAAGCGCCTCAAGGAACTATTTAATGATGCCATTCCGGCCGAAATGGACCAGGTTTTGGATAACATGCAGGTGTTACGTTCCCGCATGAACGGGAATTTTTCCGAAAAAGTAAAACAACTCAATGATATCACCCGGGTGCTTGTAGATGATACTCAACCCAGAAAAATTAACGAAGAAAAAAAATGGAAATCCATTGCAACCAAACTGATCATTCTGTTTGCTGCAATGATTATTGGACATCTCATCCTTTCCTCCATACCGCTTCCTCCCTTACCTGAAATCTGGGCAAGTACCAGGGAATATATCAATCAGAATTTCCTATTTTTTATGCTGGCTGGTTTCCTCGCACAACTGGTGGATGGCTTACTGGGCATGGGATATGGAGTTACTTCTGCCACCTGCTTAATCACCGCGGGTGTTAATCCTGTATCAGTGAGTGCAGCGATCCATACCTCTGAAATATTTTCTGCCGGTGTAAGTGGATATAGTCATTATCGCTTTGGTAATGTGAACAAAAAATTATTCAAACACCTGGTAATTCCTGGAGTGCTGGGAGCCATCCTGGGAGCCGCCATGCTCGTTTTCCTTGGAGAAACAGCAGGCGATTGGCTGATGCCAATTATCGCGCTGTATGCTATGTTCCTTGGATTTAAAATATTCAGCAGGGCTTTTCAGAATTCAACTCCCAATAAAAAAATCAAACGGGTTGGCTGGCTGGCCTGGTGTGGTGGTTTTCTTGATTCTTTTGGAGGGGGTGGATGGGGACCTATTGTTACCAGTACCCTGATTTCTAAAGGAAAAAGTCCCAGGTATACCATTGGCACGGTAAGTCTGACTGAATTTTTTATAACCCTGGCCAGCGCAGCTACTTTCTTCTTTACAGCAGGTTTGGGTCACTGGCCGGTGGTGGCAGGTTTGTTGATCGGAGGTGTAATCGCTGCCCCCATTTCAGCCCGGCTCGCAGGTAAACTACCCGCTAAAACCATGATGATTGGGGTAGGCATTATCGTTATGATCTGGAGTATTCGTTTAATTATAAAATCATTTGTTTAATATTTAATGTTTCTAGTATGGATATCGTAAGAATTGCAACAGCTGGTAGTGTGGATGATGGGAAAAGCACCCTGATAGGAAGACTGCTGTATGAAACCAACAGCATCACCGCGGATAAACTGGAAGCAATCGAAAGAGCAAGTAAGAGGAGAGGAGTTGATTATACAGATCTTTCTCTTTTAACAGACGGACTCATTGCTGAAAGAGAACAAGGCATCACTATTGATGTAGCCCATATATATTTCTCAACGCCTACGCGCAAGTATATCATTGCTGATACGCCGGGCCATTTTGAATATACCCGTAACATGATCACCGGTGCCAGTAACGCACAGGTGGCAATCATCTTGATTGATGCCCGGAATGGTATCGTGGAACAGACCCACCGCCATTTTTATATCACTCAATTATTGCGTATACCCTATGTAGTGGTTTGCGTCAATAAAATGGACCTGGTGAATTATGCGGAAGAACCCTTCAATCAGATTCGTCAGCAATTTGAGGAACTCTTTGAAAAAGCAAACTTCAAGGAACAAAGCCTGCAGTTTATTCCTGCTTCTTCCTTGTATGGAGATAATATTTCTACCCGCTCAACACAACTCGACTGGTATGAAGGTCCGTCTTTACTGGAGTTCATGGAAAGCATCGACTGGCATGCAAGCCAGAACCAGCTTCCGGCCCGCTTCCAGGTGCAGTATGTGGTTCGTCCCAAATCAGAACAATGGCATGATTTC
>JALOMU010000002.1 GCA_025455285.1 Flavihumibacter sp. | reverse complement strand
GATTGGTATGGTTAGAGCGTTTGTGCATTATGGAGGGGGGCCGGGAGAGAAAATCCCGGATTCAGAAGCACCTGCCGAACTGGATTGGGATTTCTGGTGCGGACCAGCTCCTTACAGACCCTATAATTCGGTTATACATCCGCGTGGGTTCCGTCAATTCATGGACTATGCCAACGGGCAGTTAGGAGATTGGGGCATTCACTGGATGGACCAGATTCTCTGGTGGACAGAAGAAAAGGGGCCTCGTAAGATATTTTCAACCGCTTCCCGGCAAATCAGAAAGGACACAACCGATGCACCGGACACCCAGGTAGTGAATTATGAATTTGAATCCTTTCAGGCGGTTTGGGAACATCGGTTGTATGCAGCAAACGAAGCAGAGAAAACCAATGTAGGCTGTTATTTCTATGGTACGGAAGGAACTTTCCACCTGGGGTGGTTGGATGGATGGACATTCTATCCAACCAATAAAAACAAGGCGGTTATTCATGAAGAACCGAAGCTGCACACCGTGGATAATCACAATGTAAAAGAGTTGTGGGTGGATTTTATTGCAGCTATTGAAAATAAACGACTACCCGTATGTGATATTGAAATCGGACATCGATCTACCAATATGAGTTTGCTGGGAATACTTTCAGCCAAGGCAGGAAGAAGTATCGAATGGAATGTTGATACGGAACAGATACTGAATGATCCGGAAGCTGCCAAACTTTTGCAGCGCCCTTATCGCGGCCCCTGGACCTATCCGGTTTGAAGTTGATTATTTTTCCAATCTCAATACCAATGATTCAAAAGCTGGTACCTGAACATTTATACTGGCTTCTGCCTTGCTAACAGTAAGGGGTATCTGTTTTTTTCCAAACAGCACCTGGCTCATCGAGTAAGTTCCTTCTTTAAGCGCCCATTTTTGTACCAGGTCGGCAGGAATCACTAGTTTGCCTTCATAGGGTTGATTGGAGAAATTACTTAGTACGATCAATTTGGTATCCATATCCCATCTGCTGAATGCAAAAAGTTTATCGTGGTAACCGGATGTATGCTGCCTGTTATGGTATTGAATGGCTGCATAGTTCCCTTTTAAAACAGGTTGACTGATCGTAAACTGCAATAATTCCTGGTAGAAACTACGCAATTTCTTTTCCTGCTCGCTGGATTGTCCGCCATCAAATTTTCCATTGTTCATCCAGCGTTGGTGATAAGGAACACCTACATAATCAAAAATACTGGTGCGGGTGGGCTGCCCGAATCCACCTGTTTCAGCGCCGGGTTCTCCGAGTTCCTGGCCAAAATATATAAGGGTAGGAGAGGTGGATATCAAAGCAGAAACAACCATTGCCGGTTTGGCTTTTTCGGGGTTGCCGGCAAAAGCGGGACTTGCAATCCGTTGTTCATCATGGTTTTCCAGGAAGTGCAGCATATGGTGTTCGATATCCGCCATGCCCTTTTGAATTGCTGCCAGGTTATCAGCAGATCCATCTCCCTGAATAATATGTTTCAGTGTATCATAGAATTCAACTTTATCATATAGATAATCCATCTTGCCCAACTGGATATAGGGTCGGTACAGGCCAGGATTATATACTTCCGCCAGCAGCAATGCTTCTGGATACCTGGTTTTGATGGAAGAATT
This sequence comes from Flavihumibacter sp., assembly GCA_025455285.1. GTDB lineage: Bacteria > Bacteroidota > Bacteroidia > Chitinophagales > Chitinophagaceae > Flavihumibacter. Next base: position 13,669 of record JALOMU010000002.1, on the reverse strand, counting down.
CATATAACTCCAGAATTCAACCGGTACCATTTCAGCCATATCGAAGCGAAATCCGTCTACACCTAGGTACAGCCAGTACAATGCAATATCCCGGAATTTTTTCCAGGAAGAGGGGACGGATTTATCCTTCCAGAATTGATAGTGGTCGTCAATACCAAGATTTGCATAGGTAGCGGGAAGCGTGTCAAAGTCCTTGCTGCCATCCGGACGAATACCATAATTAATTTTCACGGTTTCATACCAGTCGTCCTGTTTGGGTTGTGCAAGCCGGCTTCCATTGCCGGTCCATTTAGCCGGTAGTTCGTGAAATTTACCATCACTCAAAGGATGAGAAGCGCCACCCAAGGGCTTATATCCAACGGCAACGGGCACCCGAAAACTATCATTGGGCAGGTAATAAAAATTATTTTCGCGATGGTATTCTTTGGAAATGTCATCATCCGCTCCAAAATCTCTTACACTATCCGGTTTGGAAAGTGAAACATAGTGCCGGGCAACATGGTTGGGAACAATATCAATAATGAGTTTTAATCCGTTTTTATGCGTTCTGTTGATGAGTGCTTTGAACTCATCCAGGCGTTTGGAAGGATCAACCGAAAGGTCAGGATTTACATTATAATAATCTTTCACTGCATAAGGGGAGCCTGCTCGTCCTTTCACAATATCCGGATCGTCTGCTGAAATGCCAACCGCTGAATAATCCCGGATTACTGCATGATGCGGCACACCTGTGTACCAAATATGGGTAACACCTAAGTTGCGGATTGATTGTAGCGCTGTGTCAGTAAAATCATTGAATTTTCCTATTCCGTTTTCTTCAATGGTACCCCATGGTTTGTTGGTTTCATTTGTATTACCAAACAGCCGGGTGAATACCTGGTAAATGACAATTTTTCCCTCATTGCCTGAAATGGATCCGGATGGCTGGTCAGAATCCTTATGTTTACAACCAAGAGCCAGTAGAATTAGTGTTATAAAAAGTATGGTTGTTTTCATTTTTTCAAAAGTTTGTTATGAAGGATTTTTTCCAGCACGCTTTCTTTCAAAGATCTTGAAACACTCACTTCCAGATCTTGCAATTGAATAAGATTTCCCTCAATACCCGAGATTTTGTTCATATTTATGATACTCGACTTATGTACCTGGATAAACTGGTCAGGTAACTGTTCCATGACTTGCTTCATGGTCATATGAACCAGGTGTTTTTGTGTGGTGGTATGAATGCAAATATAATTCTCCATACCTTCCAGCAGCAGGATCTCATTCCATTTGAGTTTTAGATATTTACCATCCGATTTGATAAAAAATTCATCTGTGCCGGAAGATGTTTCTTTCTTATTAAAATAGTCCCGGGCTTTATTGGCGGATTTTAAAAAACGATCGAATGAGATTGGTTTTAACAGGTAATCCAGCACATCCAGTTCATATCCTTTAATAGCATATTGTTCATAGGCAGTTGTGAAAATGACTTTAGGTGGGTGGGTGAGTGACTTCAACAGGTCAATCCCACTGATATAGGGCATTTCTATATCTAGAAATACCAAGTCAACCGGCGACTGGTGAAGCTGGTTGTTGAGGCTGACAGCATCTTCGCATTCAGCCTCGAGGGTCAGGAAATCAATTTTTTCAATATATTTTCGAAGGCCTGCTCTTGCAATAGGCTCATCATCTGTTATGAGGCAGGTGATTTTCATAATTCGATACTAAGTTCTGCATGAAACAGGCTATCCGTTTTGTTATGTTGAAACTGGTGTTTGCCTGGATATAGTAAATGTAACCGTTTTTGCAGATTTGTGAGCCCAATACCGCCTTTATTGTGGTGTTGAGCAATGGCAGGAATGGAGTTGGTAACCTGATACTGTAATTGTCCGTTTTCCAGTTTGATATCAATTTTTATTTTATAGGAGCCCCCGACATATTTAAAGGCATTTTCTACGAGGGGTAGCAGCAGCAGCGGATAAAGTTGTGCCTCATGAGTGGATGAAGGCCAGTTAATGATCAGATCCAATTGACTGCTCGCGCGTTGTTGTTGCAGGTCGATGAAATTCTTTAAATGGGTAAGTTCGCGCTCCAATGGTACTTTTGCATCCTGGTCGTACAACTGGTAACGAAGTAAATCAGACAGTTTTTCCAGTGTAAAGCGGGCGCTTGTATTCTGTTCCTCAATCTGGAAATAGAGTGTGTTTAAAGCGTTGAAGAGAAAGTGCGGATGAAATTGAGCTCTCAGCAACTGCAGTTCATTTTCCAGTTTGTCTTTATTAATTCTTTCCAGTTGAAGTGCCTGTTCATAAGTAGTATGAATATATTGTTGCCCCTGTTTAACGCTGAAATAAAACAACCAGAAGCTGACGATAGTGAAACTCAGAATGACTACATCATACCATTGTAAACCATCGTCAGTCCATTGAGCGAGCGGAAACACAAAACAGATTACAACCAGTTCAAGATAAACCGCAAGTGATAAAAACTGTTTGAGTGAGGCGGATGGTCCCGGTTGAGTTTTGTTGTCATCCGCCAATTGCCGGAGAAAGCTATTGGTCACAAATTCAAATATGAAACTAATCAGCACACAACCTACTATCTCTGCTAAATTAGTCTGTAGAGGTCTTAGCCAGAATTTGGTTTCAGATATAACGTCGTTGAGTAAACGAACAAAACCATAGGTCATCAATCCGTATAGTAGGATGAACAGGATCCTGCGAAGGGACCATTTTTGTTTGGCGACCTTTTTAAAGGTGTTGGTATGTATCAGATACATAATTCTTCAGGCTTGTTTTTTTGAATCGGATTTCATGCCGAACAATGTTCCAATTGCAGGGAAAGGTCGGATAAAGAGATGAAAAATAAACAGGCAAAGAAAGAGGGTAGTCAGTGTGAGAAAAACCCATTTGAAGAATACCGTATCGGGGGTCTGGACTACATAATAAGCCAGGATAACAATAATTGATTGATGTAAAATATAAAAAGGGTAGATAAGTTGGTTTATATAGGGTAAAATGGAGTGAGATCGGTTCAGGTATTTTTTGCCATAACCCACCAGGGCAAATACCCAGAACCAGGTATGAATCGGCTGTCGGGCCAGGAAAAGCCAGGTAAACCAGGAATTGGTATCATGGCTGCCATCAAACCATTCGAAATCGTTCCACCGAAGCGAATTAATCAAAATTAGCAACAGAAAGGCTAGACTTAGGGAAAGTCGGCGGTTGCGCTCCAGGCTATCCAGGAGTTTTGGTTCAACAAGACAAATAAAACCTGCCAGCACAAAAAGCAACCAGTAAATAAAGTAAACCGGATCGTCAAAAAGTGCATTTGTTTCGGGAAAATGTAAAATGCCCGCGGTGTAAATAAGTACGGAAGGAACCATTAGTAAATAAATACGCTTTCCTTTTGACAGCCAGACGAGCATTCGTTTGAAGCCATCGGCACTGCTAGTTTTGCACCAGGTAAAAAAAGGCGCAAACAGTATATCATACAAAAAAAGGTAGGCAATAAACCAAAGGTGATGCCAGCTGATATTTCCTTCCGGATAAGAGCCAGAGGAAAAAAGTTGGCTGTAAAAATCGATCAAGCTTCCTGTATAACCCTGGTGTTTTCTCTCCATAAAAACCTGGGGAGGAATGATCAGTAGCATGCCTGCAACTAATGGGAGGAAGAGTCGTTTCAGCCGAAGTAAGATGAAAGAGCTGGCCGTTCTTTTTTTAACCATATACCAGGTAACAGCGCCTGAGAGGAAAAAGAGCAGGGGCATTCTGAACCGGCTTAGGAAGAAATTAAATTCTTCGAGCAGGTTACTTTTGTCGGTGTTGTTGATATGCCAGGGATCATCCGGAATAAAAGGACGAGCACTGTGATAAAGTAAAACGCCGAGAATTGCGAGAACCCTAAGCCAGTCGATATAGGCAAGTCGGGTAGTAGGTTGGTTCATGAAAAAATCTTTTCACAAACCTAATAGAACCGGGAGAGGTGAATGGGAGCGTTTGACGAACTGTCTGAAAACTTTGACGAATTACAGAAAAAGCTTAGAAACGGAGGTTGCAATAATACCCACGCGTGCTATCAGCTGATAGAAAAAGGAGCTCTTCTGTTTTACCTTTTGGGTTGGTAAACTTGAAAGCAAGGGCCGAATCGCCGAGTGAAACTGGGGCAAACCAGGATGGTTTTTCATCCACAGCGGGTTCTGCAAACCGCAGACCTTCTTTGTTCAGGTGAGTAGATTGGTAAGGATGCTGTGCGATAATTCTGGCAGCTTCTTCGGGGCAGGTAGTAAATTCGAGCCAGATACAGCAATCCACCAGCGGCACTACGCGATCTTTGGAATTTATAACCTGTAAGCAGGATTGATTACTGTTGCCAAAAAGATCAGTGTAAATTACAACGCCTGGTCTGGGTTCTATTGCTTTTTCCACTTTGCCGGCAACTTTTTGGTAGGTTTTGGTAAGAATATGATATAAGCTGATACTTCCTGCGATAAAGGAGAGCCCCAATGGAATCAGAGATAGCAAAGCAAGGCTCTTTCTCTTTTGATAAATGCTGATCACCAGCAGGGAAATAAAGCCAAGAAATAATGCTATTGTAAGAAGGATCCAGGTCCACATAAGCGAAAATTAATAAAGAATTTTTGATTTCCAACTATATCAGGGTTTCGCTGGAATTCCCTTAACTGTACTGCCATCCGGTACATCATGGGTAACCACAGCTCCAGCCCCAATAATGGCATTATCACCAATTGTAACTCCCTTAAGAATTACGGCATGTGCACCGATCCAGACATTTTTGCCAATATGAACCGGACCTGAAACCAGGTCGTTTTCATTGAGATTGCCAGGTACAGAAGTATTGTAGTTATGATCGGTTATAAAAACAAAGGGGCCAATCCTCGAGCCATCCCCAATTGTTATAGATTCAATGCAATCAAGGATCAGGTACCGATTGGCATATAAATTCGATCCGACTGAAATTTTTCCTTCTCTTCCCTGTACAGTATATGAAAGTAAAGCCCCATAGTCGTCTATATAGGTATTCGCACCTATTGAAATGCTGCCAGTGTTGCGCGGAATATTTACCAAACGCCCTACCAATGCGCCTTTTCCCATTTGCACACCTCTTAACACTAGTAGAAGGGTGTTAACTCGACGAATTAAAGCAGCTATAATTCTGAACATAAAAATTATCTGACCGATGCCAGCAGATCGGTTAATTTTTTGATTGCATAATATGCAGGGCTGGCGATGTTACGAAAAATGAATACTTCTCCGCCGAAATTTTTTTTAAACTGGTTCACGCCTTTGAATTTTATATAATCAGGATCTGTTGGTTGTGAATATCCTCCAAAATCATAGTTTTTGAAACCTTGCTCTTTAAAGTAATCCATAGCTTTAAAGTGCATGAATTTATTGGCTGCACCTATATCATTTTTATCAAGATGAGGCAAAAAATACCTACCGGATGCGGATCTGAATAATTGTACCTGTCCGCTTGGTGCATGTAGTAAATATAAATGCATCGCTACAATTTCGGCGTCCAAATAAACTTTGGAAATTAGAAAATTGGAATGCAGTTCAGAAAAATCCTGAAGGGAGAGCGATGGTATTTTTTTGAATAATGCGAATCTGTTGAAATAGGCTACAAAACCAGCCAGGTCTTTATCAAACTCAACGGGAAGAGCTTTTTTTTCAGCCTGACGAATATAGTTTTTGGTTTGTTTGCTAAACCCCTTCCAGATGTCGGTTTTATCCTGCTGGAGATTTACCTGCACAGATCTGCCAGTGAATTCAATCATTCCAAAGGGCTTTTTGTCTGTTTCAGGTATTCTGAAGTACACAGCCATGCACAATAAATCAGACCGGTGATAGGTAAAATCAAACCAATGTTCGCGAATCGGAATGAACTGCCATCGTTTTTTTTCTAGAATCATAATATGTCAAACGGGTACTGTCGATGGTTGTGTCCCGTAATTTACATACAAGATTGGTAAATTCTATTAAGTTCCTGAAGGTTTTTTTTGGGTGTATAGTATTCTTCATAGGTTCTTATTGCGTTTGCACTCATCTGCTTCTTTTGAAATATAGAGAACTTATTCCATTGCTGAACTGCTTCTGCAATTGATGCAGCATTCCCGGGCTCAAATAGCAATCCATTAAAGTTGTGCTGAATGAGATGAGCGGGAGCACCGATATTGGCAGCAATTACAGGGGTGCCATGAGCAAAAGATTCAATGATTACCATCCCAAATGGTTCCTGCCAGATGGAAGGTACGATCAATGCGGAAGCTGCAGTCAACTCATCATTTACCTTAGGCTTGTTAAGTGATCCGGCATATCGTATCCAGTTGTATTTAGAGGTCGCGTCTGTAATCAATGGTTTTAATGGTCCATCCCCTGCAATAAGTAGTGGTTGCTTTGTCTTTATAAATGCATCCAGTAAACTACGAATTCCCTTTTCTTCAGACAATCGGCCGACATACAAAAAGTTGGTTTTTTCTTTGTTGGATGTTGGTGCAGGTTCTGTGAAATTCGGTTTAACGATTACTTTGTTCATGGGAAATTTCCAGGGAACCTGTTCAAAGAAAGGCAGCATCGATGCGGATGGTACCAGGTAGGAATCTACGAAATTCCAGGTTCCAATTTTTCTATGGAAATACAAAATCAGCGAAAGCCAGAAACTGAGCAGTATACTGTTGCGATAGGTTTTTTTTTGTACTGCTCTCCAGGGAAATCCATTCTTCAGACTTTCAAAAAACAATTTTTCATGGTGAAAAAGCGTTGCTGATGGACATAGAATGCGATAGTTATGTAAGGTTGCTACAATTGGTATGCCTTGTTTAGCGACAGCATGAAAAACAATAGGTCCGGCTGCAAAATGCCAATTATGTACATGCACAAGATCCGGCCTGAAATCAAGTATTTTTCTTCGAACCTTCTTGCCTGCTGCCGGATTCCAGATGGAAAAAAGAAATTGAATCAGGCCCCTCCAGCCACTCTTATTTTGAAACTGAAGGAGTTCAACTTCATGTTCCTGCCTTAATAGATTAATTTCCAGGTCAACAAGGCTGTCTTCACCGCCTTTTTCAACATAACGTGTATGAATTACCAGGATTTTCATTTTTTTTTGAGACGGATATTGAAAAATTCCCTGATGTATAAATAGACAAATATGGTATTGGTTACCAGGTATCGTTTATGCAGTCTGACAGGTTCTTGAAGTAATCGATATAACCATTCCAGGCTGCCTTTTTGCATCCAAAGCGGGGCTCTTTTTTTGATTCCAAGCATAACCGGCATCGCTCCGCCGATACCAACCATGCAACCCTTGATCCTTCCTTTCATCGCCGCCATCCATTTTTCCTGTTTTGGACAACCAAGTGACACCAGAATGAGTTGTGCACCTGAGTCATTAATTTGTTTGACCACATGATTTTCCTCTGTTTCAGATAAAGGGCGAAATGGTGGGCAATAAAATCCACGCAGGTCTAATCCAGGTAAGTATGTTTGTGCATAAGTATCAAAAAGTGGTTTCAAATTTGGGTCACCTCCATAAATATAAACCGGAATATTTTTTGTTGCGGCATTGGAGAGCAGATCTGGAAGTAGATTCATGCCCGCTACCCGATCTTGTTTGATGCCGTAAAAATGTTCCAAACCAAGGCAAATGGGCATACCATCAGGCGTTACAATGTCGGCAGCATTTACAACTTTTGCAAACTCTTCTTCCTGATATGCTTCTACCAACATATGCACATTGGCCACACACACATAGGCGGAACCTTTCTCCTTTGCCAGTTTGCCAATCTCTTGAATAAAGGAGGGATAAGGTCCGGTATCTACTTCCAATCCTAAAAATTGATGTCTTTGTTTCATTGCTAAAAATCAGAAGAAAATAGTGTGCTTAGAAATTCAGAAGGATGGTGTTCCCGATAGAAGCGAGCAGCACCCTCATAATTGTGTGTATTTATTTCGCGTTCAGCCTGCTCCATTGATTCGGCAATAGCTTTTACATTCAAAGGGTCTACTGTAAGGCCAAGATTATATTGCTCAGTTATTGAAGCCAGTAATCCTACAGAGGGCGCTAATACATACTGCCTGTGTTTCGCTGCCCGACCAATCAGACCGCTTGATCCAAAAAAATTCCGGTAAACCAATATAGAAATATCGGTTTGAGCGTGGTATTTTTCCATTTCTTCATCTGAAACAAAACGGGTATTAAACAGAATGTTTTTTTTATGTTCCTGTCCAGTTATATGGTCCGTTGCCAGTTTTTGTAATGTGTTCAGATAGCCTTCCGATTCGGTTTTTCCAACCAGGTGTAAAACAGCCTTTTTCTGAAAATTTGCAAGGCCAAATGCTTCCAATACCAGGCGGATATTTTTTCGTTCAGTTAAAGCGCCAAATAGCAATAGATGCATTTCTTCAGTGCTACGTTGAAACTGATTTGCTTTAAAGGGATAATCAAAAATTGGGTCGGGCAGATATCTGAAAACATTTTTACCATGATAAGAGTTCAGAAATGATACTCCTTCAGAATCATTCAGAATAAAAACTTTCTCTATTGCGGTATTGTTCAGAAGTAATTTTTCTGCAAGAATTTTTTTGAATCGTTTAATCCTCGTCGTGAGTGGTTGTTTTCCTGAGTCTGTGTAAATCGAAATCCGATGGTGCGGTCGAAAATAAATCCCACTGATTCTAAACGGCGTTTTGCTGAGTCCAACAGGTAACTGGAACTTGTCAAAATCCATGAAATACAGTTGCTCAACAGGCATTCTGCCCAATTTCAAAAGTATCCTGCGCCAGATTTTCCACCTTCCCCATGGAGAGGATCGCCATTGGGGAGGAAATGAAATATAATCCACTCTGACACCAGATTGTACAGATAGGTATTCTTTCCCTTCTTCGTTGAACAGAAACAGGAATTCGTTAATGCCACTGACTTCCTTGATTTTATCGGCATGGTCTAGTAAATATTGATTGTAACCAATATAGTGACCCTGTTTATAAATGTTGATATCACAGATTACCAACATGTTCCTGCAGTTTAGGTTTGTACCGGGTTTCAACCAAAATAATTCCCATACTAAGCCAGATTAATAGATAGTTTATACTGAAAGCGGGCCTGTTTTCAATCCCGGTTATTATAAATTGTACCAATAAAAAAAAAGAAAAGCGAAATGCAATGGATCGTACAGGAGCTTGTACAAACCCCAGGTAAAGGCATCCAATCACTAATGCATAAAATGGAATGAGCAGAAGAAGGCCTCCTTTCAGCAGGATTTCCAATGCACCAATTTCGATGGAAAAGCGTTGAAAATGATCTCCGTCGTCACCCTGCCATTCATAAAACCATTGACTGAAATAGGACCCCATATAACCTTTCCCGCCTAACCACTGGAGTCCTTTGAAATCATCAAAAAATTCAGTGTAGAGAAAAGTTCGGGTATCCGTTGTGTCAATCGAAATATTTTCCAGATATGTTGTAAAAAACTGAAAAGTGCCTTCAAAATGAAAACTTAACAGGTAAATGAATACAATTGATCCGGACAATATCGTAAATCTGAGTACCCGGTTTTTTAGAAATGGAATTACGAGGAATGTCAGTAACCCCAAACTAACAACAAGCAGCCTGATTGCAACCATTCTGTTATCAAACAGGATCTGTATTACAATCAAAGCTACTGTCAGTATTAAAATGTAAAGTTTTCTTCCTGTTTTGAGCTGTTCAAATAATAGAAATTCAACAAAGAGGAAGAAGTGCAATTCATTGATTCCAGCTGGCTGCTTTAAAATTGCCAGGTCGGCTATTATTGCCAAAGGCAGCAGGGAATTGACAATCCTTGCAAAACCAAGTAATTCTTTTTGTGTGCCCGGGTTTACGGTTAGGGCCATTATGGAAATGAAAAAAGCCAGAAATGCATACGGGTGAAAAATTAGCGTTAAAATATCTTTCAGGTTTCCTTGAATAGAATAGGCCAATGGTATTATCGTGAGAAAGGTGAATAAAAAAAACCAGATACGTGCCTGGACACCATTCGGTTTAAAAAATGTTTTCCTCCTTTCAAGTATAAAGAGTCCAAGCGTTAGAAGGAAAATAGCCACAAACAAAATCGAACCTAACCGATAATAAAATTGGTTGGAAACAATAAAACAGGCATAAAGAAAACTGGAAATGGTTATTCCGGAATACAGGTGGATTTCCCTGATTTTATAATTTTGGACGGCAGCAGGTAAATTCATAGTGGATTATCTGCGATTTTGGATCTGAGAAACGATTTGAATTGGATAGGAGCCGCAATAAAGCCATTAATATTAGCAAATATCAAAGCCATGCTCACTCCCGCTATCCCAAGGTTCAATATTTCTATGAAAAAATAGGCTGCCGGAAAAAATAGAATCAGTAATGCAATTGCGATGTAAAATTGAACATTCAACAAGCCCATTCCATTCAGAAAATATACATAAATCATACTGTATGTATACAATCCAACATATACGGCAATGCTGATGCTGGTTACCCATCTAACCTGTACACTGGTTCCCAACCACCAGTAAAACAGATAGGGTGAAATCAATACCAGAACAACCAGTACCAGGATTGAGAGTAACCATTTTTTTTGAAGTGCAGCAGCCGTTGAACGGATCCATTCATAATCGTTTTTAGCGATGGCTTCACTGGCTGCACTCCAGATCGGTGTTATTAAAATGCTAAACGCCATTGTTACTACGCTAAAAAGTTTATAGGCTACATTGTATTCTACTACATCTTCCGAATTCAGGTAGCGGCTGATCAGCACATTTGCAATCTGAAACTGAAAAATCGAAACTACCTGAAGGAGAAAAAATTTGCCTCCAAGAGAAAACAAATCCCTGACTTCCTGACGCCGGATTCCAGTAAATACAGGCATCAGATCATGGCGGTCAATCAAAAATAATTTGGCAGTAAGCAACAGAAGCGACAGGATGGTTCCAGCTACAAATGAAAGCCCCATCCAGAACAAACCATTAATTCCTGCCATACTCAGTGCCAGTATCATAAGTAATGAAAAAGCGCTTCCCAGTAAAAAGGCCAAACCAACCATGGCGGGCTTCTGCAAGGCGTAGTAAATCGTATTAATCAGTTGAGCTGTAAATTGAATGCAAAAAGTGACGATTATAATATGAAAGAGCGTTTGAAATTCTGAACTGCGGTTTGAATCCAGGCCTAATATTCCTACCCAATCAAAAATGCTGTTCAATAGCAGCCAGATACCAGTTAGCAGAAGTGAAATTATCCCCGTAAACAGATAAGCAGTGCCAATCAATCTTCTGCTCGTTACCAGCTCTCCTTTTGTGAGCGCTTCCGCCAGTTTATTCCGTAGTCCGTTTCCAATTCCAAGATCAAAGAAACTGGCCATGGTGATCAATGAACTGATTGTAAGCCAAATACCATAGTCTTCTGTATTAGTAAAATTAAGACTGACAGGTACCAATATAAAATTGATAATGATACTCGCACCTTTTATCAGAAGTGAGTACAATATGTTGGTATTGACACGAACAGATCGTTCATCGTCTTTGTTCAATAGAAAGGGTAGCTTTCTAATCCAATTTTTACCGATCATTTTTCCTTACGGTATTCAGCGTAGTAATCTTTCAGGTAGGCATTTCTGGTCTTGCTTCCATTATAAATAACGGATACATTGTTTAATCGATTCAGAATTCCTTCCCGTTTCATTTTCTTTACCAGTTTTAATGGAGTTACATCTTTTCTGACTACGAAAAGTGTGGCTGAACAAAAACTGCTTAATGAAAAAGCATCACTAATTAATCCGATTGGTGCTGAATCAATTACGACCAGATCAAATGTACTGCCCAGATGCTGAATAAGTGCTTCAACTTTTTGGTGGTTCAGCAAATCCGATGACATCTCAATTGGCTGCCCGGCTGGTACTACGTAGAGATTGGCATGATCCGGAACAGGTATGCTTAAATTTCCTGCAGGCTCATTATCCTGTAGATAATCGGTAATACCTTTTTCAAACTGGAGTTCAAGCTTTTTAGTGATTGTTGGATTGATCAGATCAAATTCAACCAGGGCAACTTTTTTGCCTGTTGCTGCTACACTTGCTGCAAGATTCAGAGAGATAAAACTTTTTCCTTCCCGGGCAATGGATGAAGTTACCAGGAGCCGGTTGTTGGATGACTGCACACCCAGGTAGGGTAAGCTACTTCTCAGGTGACGGAATTGTTCAGCAATTTCTGTTCTGGCGCCAGTTTGCGCAACTAATTGCTCCGGACCTTTGTGTTGAACGATTTCCGCTATTACTGGTTTTCCTGCTATAAGTTCAATCTGTGCAGGCTCACTGAGTGTTGATTTAATTGCTTCTTTAAATAAGACGATGGATGCCGCAATCAGCAATCCTGCTGCCAGAGCCGCACCCATTACCAGGATGGATTTCGGCTTTACCGGTTTTACAGTACTTACTGCCCTGTCAATAATACGATTATCAGGTACTGCTGATGAAATGGATAATTCAGCTTCTTCTTTCTTTTGAAGCAGGTAATTGTAGAGATCTGTTTTCTTACTTTGTTCCCGGGATATTTCAACGATTTCTCTTTCTTTAACCGGCATTACATTAAGATTGGATGAATAGCGGCTGTTTGCAGAAAGCAGACTTCGTTCATTTTGTTCCAGTGACCGGATCTGGTTGGCAATATTGTTAGAAATGACAGGACGCAATTTGTTAATATTATCCTGTATCGAAATCATGATCGGACTATTCTGAGCCGTCGTTTTTTGAAGGGATTCGTATTTGATCTCTAATTCATACAGCTGCTTGATCAGGTCCACCAATAATTTGTCATCAACATCAATTGCAGATGGAGCCTGCATTAATTGACCATTTGAGATGTTGAGATCTCCCTGCAGAGAACGCAGCGACCGCAACTTTCTTTGCAGATCTGCCACTTTCTGGTCATTGTCAGTGATATTTTCCAGCAATAATTTGCTTTGAGAACTAACATCCATTGCTCCAGCCTGCGATTTGTAGGATTGCAAACTCAATTCAATTGAATCCAGGTCTTTTGATGCTACAGCAAGCCGCTCATTTACGATTTCAAGTGTGTTGTTTGCCAGTTGATTTTTTTCATTAAAGGCAATTGAATTATATTCTTTCAAGAGCTGATTCAGAATATCTTCAGCTTTTTTTGGCGAAGCATCATGCAGGCTCAGGTTAATTACCGAGGCCAGTTTATTTGCTGTATAAATTCCCAATTCCTTAGACAATTCCTCTGCCACGAGTTTTGGGTGCTTAAACCGTATATGATATTCTTTGCCTTGCTGAATTTTACTTCTGTCAATATGGGTGATACGAAATACACTGCAAGAAGATTTAATCCATTCGTTCAGCTTATAAGTTGATGTTCCGATAATGAAGCTATCTTCCCCGGTTGTACTGGATATATTTACCGGATCACATTTCTGGATAGAATCCGGAAACCGAACTTCTACCACAAATGGAGGGTTCTCGTATATTTCCTGCCCAACAAAGTATTCAGTTGCTTCAATGGTGGTATATAGCTTTAGTTCATTAATAACTGAAAGAAGTAATTCTTTTGACCGTAATACTTCTATTTCGTTTTCTACGATTTTATTGGCGGCCAGTTGATTAAGCGACTGTACCATCTGGGCATCTTCTGTCCCT
>JALOMU010000233.1 GCA_025455285.1 Flavihumibacter sp. | reverse complement strand
TTTTGCCGGCTTTGTCTACCGATGCAGAAATGGATACTGCAGGCAGACTATCCTTACCCCGGATGAACAAAGGAGCTTTAAAATCCACCGGTATCAGTTTCGCATCCTGGTGAACATTATACATTTCCATTACATGGTAGGTAGGAGTTAGGAGTAATTTTTCTTTATCTGTCAGGATCACTGCCTGTAAAACGTTGATGGTTTGAGCCAGGTTAGCCATTCGTACCCGATCCGCATGATTATTGAAAATATTGAGCGTTATGCCGGCCACCATGGCATCGCGCATGGTATTTTGCTGCTGAAGGAAACCGGGATTGGTACCCGGGAGCGGATCATACCAGGCTCCCCATTCGTCAACTACCAATGCTACCTTTTTCTTTGGATCATATTTATCCATGATTTTGCTATGCTCCCGCACCAGTTCTTCCATCTGCCAGGTGACGCGCATATTAGCAGCATATTCTTCATCATTAAATTCAAGAGAAGAACCTTTTTTATTCCAGTCGACCACTGCATAATGATGCAAGGCTACACCTTCGAGCAGGTTCGGGGGAATATTTTTCATCAGGACTTCCGTCCATTTATAATCGCCGGAACTTGCTCCTGAAGCGATCCGGAAAATTTTGGAACTATTGCCCCAGTCCGACATGAAAGTTGCATACTTGCGAAATTCATTGGCGTAATACTCAGGAGTCATGTTGCCACCGCAACCCCAGGCCTCATTACCCACTCCCCAGTAACGCACATTCCAGGGTTTGTCGCGGCCATTTTCTCTGCGCCATTTACTCATTGGGCTCACCCCACTAAAATTCACATACTGTACCCAGTCGGCCAGTTCCTGCACCGTTCCGCTACCTATATTTCCAGCCAGGTAAGGTTCTGCTCCGATGCGCTCACAGAGATTCAGAAAATCATGGGTACCGAAACTGTTGTCTTCGGTTACTCCCCCCCACCACTGGTTCACAATGGTGGGACGTTTCTCTTTTGGTCCCACCCCATCTTTCCAATGATAGGTATCGGCAAAGCACCCACCGGGCCAGCGCAGGTTGGGAACTTTTAATTTTTTCAGTGCTTCAATCACATCATTGCGAACTCCTTCGGTATGAGGAACCAGGGTAGATTTTTCACCCACATAAAAACCACCGTAAATACAGCTACCCAGATGCTCCGCAAAATGACCATAGATATGTTTATCAATAACCGGAGCTTCAGGCGAGGGTTGCAAACGAACATTGATGGTTTGCGCCTGGAGGGTTGTCATTCCCATAGATAAAAGAACAACAGGCAGCAGCTTACGGCTGAAAGCAGTTGATAAAAAAGACATAGGCAAACAATTCTGGTATTAAATGTACAATTTACACTTTTGAAAAGATCTGGCAAATATTTTTGTGGCCTGCCTGTATCTTTACGGGATGATGACACCCATGCGATTGTCAGAACTCAGCGAACTTATTCGGCTCACCTTACAGGAAAGTTTTGCCTGGCAGCGATTCTGGGTAGTAGCAGAGATAACCAACCATACCTATTATGGTCACAAGGGCTTTCATTACTTCGATTTGGTGGAAACAGAAGAGCCGGCGTCACCCACTACCCGGATGCCCCGGAAATCAAAAGCTGCAAATTCACTGACCGCCAAAATTTCAGGTGTTGCCTGGCGGGAAGGGGCTATACGTATCCGGGCATTTGAACAGGAAACCGGGCAGGTTTTTGGCAATGAGTTACAGGTTTTGATTGAAGTGTCGGTGGATTATCATCCTGTATATGGGCTGAAACTGACGCTGCTGGATATTGACAGCAGGTTTACCCTGGGACAATTAGAGCAAAAAAAGCAGGCAACCATCCAGCGATTGCTACTTGAATGTCCGGATTTTGTTTGGGAGCAGGAGGGACTACTGCAATCAGCCAACAAGGAACTCTATCTGCCCCCTGTCATACAGCGGATAGCTGTAGTGAGTTCCAAAAATGCGGCAGGTTATGAAGATTTCCTGCACAGTCTGGATACCAATACCTTTGGTTACAAATTTGAGATACATCCCTTTTATGCGACCGTTCAGGGGGAGCAGCATGCGCTGGAATTAGCCGCCACCATTGCTGCCATTGAAACAAGGGCCCTTGAACTGGAACAGGATTTTGATGCGGTGATATTGATTCGGGGAGGGGGCGCGGCCACTGATTTATTAATCTTTGACCAGTTTGAAGTGGCGGAGGCAATTGCAGCCTGCCCTTTTCCGGTTTTTACAGGAATCGGGCACCAGAAAAATGAGACCATTGCAGATCTCCTGGCACACACTGCATTTAAAACGCCCACCAAAGTGGCGGAATTCATTATTGAGCGGAACCGGGGATTTGAAACAGGCCTCTTTACAACACTGCACCAGGTGCAGTTACTAAGCAGGCAATTGGTTTCGGAACAATTATCGTTCCTCGACCGGGTTCGGTTTTCACTAAGCTATCGCACGCAGGAACTGCTCAACCAGGAAAAACAACAGATTCGGGAAATGAATGCATTGGTTCGAAGGCAACCACAGCGACTGCTAAGTAACCAGCAACTGCTATTGCAGGAAGTGAAAACCAGTCTGCAGGTAAATACAACGGGGTATATCCGGACCCGGGAAAAAGACCTTGCCCACCTGTTGCGCCTGTTCCGGATGTCCTCACCGGAAAAATTACTGGCCCGCGGATTTGCCCTGGTGGTCAAAGAGGGGAAGGTGCAGGCCAATGCCACTGAAATTCATCCGGAAGACAAGATACAAATCCTATTTGCCGGCACTCAACTGGATGCTGCCGTGAAACATAAAAAAGAATACGATGGAGACCCCTTTAACCTATGAAGCCGCCTATGCGGAGCTACAGGAGATTGTAACTGCACTGGAAAACGAAACCATTTCGGTGGATGAGCTGGCACTCAAAGTGAAAAGAGCTACTCAACTGGTGGAGTTCTGCCAACAAAAACTCAAATCCACCGAAGCCGAGCTGGACAAGATCATCAAAAACCCTGAATAAGTTCACTCGTCCGGTGGATGGCATTCGCCGGGGCGGGCTGAGGAGAAGACTTAGGCGTTCAGCGCGAAGATCTGCTCCATGGGAATCCATTTCTGGCCAGGAGCTGCCCATGGCAGGCGCTGCTGGAAGGTATCCATCAGCTGTTCCCATTCCACAACTTTCGGATTGGAAGCATCGGCTGCAGCTTTGGCTGCGGAATCAAAGCTGGCACTCACTTCCATGATCATAAACAACCTGTTACCGGTACGGTAGATCTGCATATCCAGGATGCCTGCCTCCCGGATAGAAGCCAGGATTTCGGGCCATACCGCACGGTGGTAAGCTTCATATTGGGCAATCAGTTCAGGATCTTCCTTTAAATCAAGCGCAAGACAAAATCGTTGCATAACCAGATGAATGTTTGCACCAAATTAGCCATCTCTGGAGGAAATCCACTACCTGAAATTTATCCTTTTTTCCCCTTCAGCAGGAGTTGGTAACTTCCAGCTGAACAACCAAACGCTCATCAATCTATCCCTCATGTTTAGCCGAAAACAAATCCTGATCGCTTTTTTATTGATATTATTCCTGTGCAGATTCAACCCTTTAGCCGCACAGGACTATGATATTCTATTGCTGAATGGGCGAATTATCAATGGAACCGGGAATGCCTGGTTTTATGGAGATCTGGGTATTAAAGACGGAAAAATCGCAGCCATCGGACAGCTAAAAAACAAAACCGCCACCAAAACAATAGATGTGGAGAACCGCGTGATTGCCCCCGGGTTTATTGACGTACACGGACATATTGAGGGCAGTATTTTTCGCCGCCCGACCGCGGATAACTTTATTTACGATGGCGTTACCACTATCATAACAGGAAATTGTGGCTCTGCTTCAGATGACCTTGCGGATTTTTTCAGACAGCTGGACAGTGCGCGGGTATCCATCAACGTGGCATCCCTGGCGGGACATAATACGATCCGCAGGCAGGCAGTGGGACTGGAAAATCTTTCTATAACAGCCATGCATCAGCGAAAAATGGACAGCCTGATGGCAAAAGCCATGCAGGATGGAGCAGTTGGACTTTCAACCGGTTTGATTTATCTGCCGGGCATGTATGCACAGACCAGTGAAGTGGTGAGCCTGGCAAAAGTAGCAGCAGCCTATGGAGGTGTATACGCATCCCATATCCGGAGTGAAGGAGGCAAGGTAGCGGAAGCCATTGATGAAGCCATTGAAATTGGGCGCCAGGCAAAACTTCCTGTGCAGATCTCCCATTTTAA